>DASXMZ010000550.1:0-6432 GCA_036495385.1 Mucilaginibacter sp.
CTATTTTTATCCTATTCTGCCATAAATCTGCCAACCGGCGCGTTTATCCTTCGCTTTAGGCAATGCTGGCTTCCTTCTCATATAAAAGTTCCTTCTCTCCATATAATCTCTCGGCTGTCATACCCCTATTCCAGCGGTTCCACCACTATGTTCTGCCTCAGGTATACTTTCTTTTCGTTCATGACTGCAGGGGTATTTAATTAGTTTTTAATTTTTTAAAATAGTAATTAGCTTTTCTTAATGTTTTCGCCGGAGTGAACAAAAGAGCGGCGACTTGAAATTTAGCGACAAACTGCTTTCTCGTTGCCCACAATAAAATATCCATCATCCCCAAAGCAACACTCATTATCAGCATATCAAGCATCGCACCACCTTCTTAATATAAATCCATTTCACTATAGCTAAAATCATTCCGAAGTTTCAGCTCCAAAAATTCAGCATATTTTCGCGCTCCAAAATCTCGCCAGGCAACTGCCCAATTCCTTTATTTTTTGATAAACTTTTGTTTGAAATAGTAAAGAACGTTTTTTGTCCCGGAGGCTAACGAAAGCCTTGTCGTGTCAGTGATAAATATATGTTCAGGAAATGTTCAAGTTGCTTATGATAGCTTTATAAAAGTCTCAATATCAATCGATAAGATTATATTTATGGGTTCTTATCCGCCATTAGCATATTACCGGGATTTTCAACGTATCTAACATACCCTAACAGATTCTAAATATAGGTACTTGCTTCCGAAATTAGTTCTTCATTTATCACAAAACCGTTCCGTGACATGCCAACCAGATAACTCTCAAAAAGTACTATTCTCTCATACGAACACTGATAAAAGAATTCATCTCCCCGAAAAACGCCCCGCGCGATAAATTTAATTTGTTTATAACTCAATTTCCTGTTTTCATTTCTGCTACGAATCTTAAAACAACTAATAAATAGAGATTATATAACAATATTCTTACGTAAACATATCCAAAATAAATTAATAAATCAAATTTCTCTAGAGCACAATATTAAAATCCGGAAGTTTTATTAGTGCTGACAATCAAGTTATTAAATAATAATTATACAACATGTAAATAATCATCGGTAATATTTTATTTTGATATATTTAATATATCAAAATATTTATTCGCACAACAAAACAAGTTGGTGTTAAGTTTATAAAATTCAACTTCCAAAAATAGAATTGATTTGCTTTCGACAAAAAAACCGACCTTGAACACATAAACTCCTCATTGTAAAACTCAAGAAAATCATTAAAGGTTTAATTAAAAATGATAAAAATTATAAAAAAAGCAACACTTCCTGTACGATTAAACACCGATTAAATGTTTATTTTAACAATAAAGATACAATAGGTCGGAATACTTATGATAAAGATTCTCAGATTTATTCTTTTATTTCTCGATTTCTGACAAACACAGCGGGATTCCCGGAATAAATTCCCCGATTATTAAGTTCTTTCGTGGCGACGGAGCTAACTGTTAATATCGAATGACTTCTGCAGATAACACCGGGGCAAACAACACTCTTTGCGCCTATCCAAACCCCATCTTCAATTTCGATGCGGCCAAGCCTGTAAGGAAAGCTGCTTTTTGTATAATCATGATTCCCCGTTAGCAGCATCGCCCCCTGCGAAATACAGACATTATTCCCAATTGAAACATTTTCGAGATTGTCTATCCACACAGATTCTCCCAGCCAACAATGATCGCCTATTACCAGTCTCCAGGGATTTTTTATCCGTACTTTGTTTTTAATAATAAGACCGAAACCAATTTTTGCCCCAAACAGCCGTAAGAAAAAGACTTTTAGCCTATATGGCCATGGAAATGAGCTGTTTAATATATAATAGTTGATAAAAAACCAGATAAATACCTTTGTTTTATTTCCAGATTTATAATCGCCGATATTAAATTTTGAAAGGTCTGTCTTCATAAGTGTATCGTAAAAATAAACAAGGAATCAGCATTTTTTACTAAAAGATAGAAAAGATTTTGAGGTGAATAATTATAATCAAACAAAGATTCCAAATAATCACATGCTACCAAATTCTTAAAATAGACTTTGGGGAAATTTATTAGAAAACAACCAGAGCCGCATAAATTAAGGAAACAGAAACAATGCTAAATATTTAGTTTTTAACGAGTTAGAAAGTGTAGACTCCAAATTAAATACAGTTACTAATGATCAACCCTCGAAATACTTTGACTAATAACGTTAAGGGTTTGCGTAACCGGGTTTGCCGCATTATAGAAAGTGTTACCTGGCTGTGAAGCTTGAATTGTTACGTTGCCGACGCCCGTTAGCGTAACCCTATTCCCTGAAATCATAGCTGGACCTGAAACCACCGTGAACGTTACCGGCAGATTTGACGAGGACAATGCGATTAAGGAAAATGCTGGATTCCCGTAACTTTTACCTGGTATTGAATTGAAATTTATGCTTTGGTTTGCTTTAGACGTATTAAATCGCATATCCTTAAAATCAAAGTTCCTGCCAGTTGGGTTAATTCCACCTGCAATGTAAACTCTCATTGTTTTTGGAGAAGAAATATCGGCTGTTGGATCAAATATGGGAGCTGTTACGGTATAACCTGCATATGAGATCGTTACCAAATTATTGACTGCCGTTATTGACACTGGCTGTAATTTCCACTTTAGTGGTTGAATAAGTGTATTATTTAACCCGGACACGAGTACTTTACTATTGCCGTAAATAGTATTTGTATTTGTGCCCAATGCATTACTAACATATATAAAATTGTTACTGATGCGTGCTATAATTTTGCCTTGGCTATCTAAAATATCAAAATATTGTTGCATTCCTCCCGTATCCTGGGACCAATAGTAGCTTATTTCTCCGGACACCGACCAGTATAATAACCCTGAATTATTACCCAAATCCCTGTTAAGCGTATAAACTCCGGAGGTGGCCCTACAAGTGACATAAATATCGGGATTATATTGAAATCCTGAAGCAAGTACATTTGTATTAATGGTCCAACCCAATTGGGTAGATGAAACCGTTTTGGCTGTTGAAGGACTATAAGTCCATCCGGCTGTATTATTTGATAAGGAGGTACTACGAGGCAAATTGATCATTAGATTAGTTCCCATGCTGCTTGCTGGAACTAATTGAGCAGATGGATAGGTAATTGGAATATCGAGCTCCGCGATAGTACTAAGTCCTGTTATTTTCCATTGATGCATTCCCGAATGCTGACTTTCGTCTCCAGTATACAAGAACATTTCATCTGGCGTTGTCCCATCGACTAACTGTGGTGTTAATACGTTACCGGCCATAAGGGCCGGCGCTTCTCCGGAAACCTCCGGTCCTGTTATTCCAAATTGAGCTATGGCCAATCCATTATCCAGATAATGGTTATACATGTTGGTTTCGCTAGCTTTCCAAAATTCGCCATGGTAACCGGTTATAATGTTTCTATTTAAAACCATTGCTGAGTTGCCGGCGTAATTATTAACCTGATTACCAATGTCAAAACGACTAGGGTCAGGAAAAGCTCCTCTATAGCTCAATTGGGTTGCTTTGGCTGTTCGCCACAGATAGTTGTTTCCTCCAACTCTTATTGCTCCCAGGTGAAAACTAGTATCTAAAACTAATGGGACGTTAGATTGATATATTCCGTAACCATAAAAAATAACTTTTCCCGCAGAAGTGAGATAAGTATTTTGAAATACTCCATTAGGAATAGGCCCTCTATCTTGTATTGTTGAAATAGTTGCAAGTACCACGGGAACGGTACTCCATATCGGATTATTATTTACATCAAAACCCAAAAAGTCTTGTTTTGTTAAATTATCGGTTAACAACGAGCCGTCTTTTTGTATATTACAATGTACCTTATTGATACCTGTAAACCTTAAAGTGTTATTACTCTGAAACTCTACAAGGGTATACGGCAGGTAAACATTGCTGCTCCTTAAAAATCCAAATGTTCTGCTGACACCGGCATAAGTAAGCGTTATGACGTTCGAAAACTTCGCTGATTGGTTATAACTGGCAGCGACGGTTGCCCCCCAGTTTTTTGTCAATTGCCAACCGGTATTGCCGCTTATAGGTTGAGCGTTGTTGAGTTTAAATTCTAAATATTCCGCCCCCACCCTTGTGTTATCATTCTTATCGGCCCAATTAGAGTAATTTACTCCCAATGCCATAATAGTCTCCACAAAAGTGCGCTGTGCCGAATAATGCTGTACCCGATAGTTCCCCGGGTCATTAACCCAAAAAGACCCATCTGGCTGATAAGCTATAGCTACACAAAAACCTGGCGTGGTGGAATTACTAACCATTTTTCCCCTTACGTCATTAAAATAAAATTTATAGTTAGTGACGGTTGCATCTTGTAAATATCCACCCGCTGTGCCTAATGTCCATAATGAATTGCCCGTAGCGTTGTCAAAAGCTTTAATTTGCTGACTTAAAAGCGCCCCATCAGCAATGGCAATGGTGGTATTATCGGGGGAAACAGCCAAAGCTATAGGTGACGACACACTTGAATTGGGAATAGTGAGTAAGGGGGTAGAAATAGTACCATTGGCATTAACACTATATTTACTGACGGCGGGAATATTGTTAACGGTAGAAACCATCCACAGATTACCATTCATATCAGTGCATAAAGCACCTGGGTTGTTTACTGAAATGGTTTGTACAAGTTGACCCGTATTTTTGTCTAAGACAGAAAGTTGATTTAACCCCGCCCGGGCAACGAATAAGTAGCTGCCCGATTTTTGTGCTGCTAAGCCGCTAACCAGTGAATTGGGCTGATTCGACAGACTAATTGCATTATATTGCCTGGTAAACTTGCCTTGAAACGAAACCCCGCCTGGAAAATTTACATTTGAGTCGTCACTTACGTTATTCGCAAAAACCCAGGTATTATTGGGGTTATAAGGATCGTATCCCGCCCAATAAACTTTTGTTCCGTCATTGGTAACAATATCTGTGTTTGCTGTGGTAGTTGGAAAAGGCTCAATATTAATTTTCTGCTGGGGTGCTGATAAAAGGAATTTATGAACACTGGGATTTCCCTCGCTGTACCCGCTGCAATAATAGGCAGTGTTATTTGCTATTGTAATACCGGTCATAAAATAGTACATACCCCGGTGCACAGTGGTGCCGGTTTGTGCAGCAGATGTATTACCTATAACTCCATTCCAGGTATATTTAACGTTATTAGTCACCACCTCTGCAATATAGTTGCCGGCGGGCATTAGATTCCCCAAATCATCCCTGCCATCCCATGATATACTATATGTGCCTGGTTGACGATAAACCGCACTCCATAGTGTTCTTATTAAAGTACTGTCTGTGGCAAATATTCCGGCACTGGTGGTAGCCGCGGTACTTAACGTATAAGTATATGTACTTGCACCGCCGTTTGCGCTTTGTGCAGAAACCACGGCCGGAAAATTAAGAAAAGCTACCGAAACAAATATAAACGATACTGTTTTAAACCAAAAAGCAACAGCGATTTCTTTTTTTTTTGTGATTTCAATTAATACTGATCCTTTCGGAAATACTAACAGCTTTTTATAGAATGCCATGATCAAACTTTATAGTTGTTTTACGTTTTTATTTCTTTTTTGTTGTTGAAAACAGGATTTTTTGAGAGATAAGCGACGCGTAATGTTTTTCTAAGTCTTAATTTTTAATTAATTTCAAAAATATTTTAATAAATATACCCATCCAAACGATGAAAGTATTTTGCATCTTTTGGTAATTCTTGTAAAGGTTTCGCCGGAACCCCGCCGTATAACGTCCATTGTTGTGAATAGGATTTATTTAACAACGACTTTGCTCCCAATACAGAATAATCAGGCAATATGGCCCCTCCCAATATGGTCGCATTTGTTCCTACAAATGTATAGTCGCCAATTAAAATTGGTGCACTGTCCTGGCAATTTTTTAATATATCGATTGAGTGCGTCAGCAATTGGGTTTGGTACCCTGCTATTGTTGAAAAACGGCCAATTTGAATTAGATTTGTACAATCTATATGGTGGTTTTTGGTTATTGCGGAATTTTCACCGACAATCAATTCAGACCTTCTGCCTACCTGATTCTTAAAGTGTAACGAATTAGTATTTGTGGGAAAGCCTGTTATCCAGTTTCCGCGGCCAATTTTAGACTTATAATTCATTTCTATCTTATCCAGGTGAATCGCCACTGTAAGCATTTCTATTTTTGCGCCTTCATCCATTATGAGTTTTTTTGGAAAAACCCAGGACAGTCCAATTTTGGCTTTTGGATGTATTTTATATCCAAACCAACTTTGCAATGCAAGTCTCCTTAATGGCCATGGGAGTAATAACGTAAAAATTTTCAATATCATAATCAAGATGTTTGTAATTCTACATAAGATTTCATCAATGCATCCAAATTAAAACGTTCACGATTTTTATAACC
>DASXMZ010000551.1:0-3516 GCA_036495385.1 Mucilaginibacter sp.
AATAAATGCTAACAACGCGAAACCAATAAAGAATGCGAGAATTTTCCCCATCCGGTCGCGCAAAAAACCCATTATACCCATATACTTTTATAAATTATTTATTCTCTTAAAAAGAGGGCGCAAGATACAATTTTTGGTAAAACTTTAAAGCACAAAAATTTGAGTAAAATAAAGCTGGTTTTATAATTGAATTTACGCCTGGTCTTTTTTGTATCGCTCTATCTGACGGCGTTCTTGTATGAACTCTTTTAATATAAATCCGAAATCGAAATTCCGAATTCCGAAATAACTCTATTGCTCCGCCTTTTCTTCGACCGGAAATGTCCCGGTAGCCTGATCAATATGCCAGGGATACAGGCTTTCATTGCTGTTAAACCCCGTGCCATTCATCACATTCCCGTTGGTCATTGTAATTTCCACCGGTTTGTTAGAGTAAAGCTTCTTTTTTGCCTGATCGTCTATCAATTCCTCCGACTTAAATGTTTCGCCCTGCGCGTTTGTGGCCACTACATTTCCTCTAAACTCTATTATGTTCTCCTTGTCGCGCTGAACGGCATAATCGGCAGTTATAATGCCTTTTTCTTTAAGGTTGTCATCAAAAATAACTATCTTAACCCCTTTTGGCATTTCCCGATAGGGCTTTGCCGCATCTAAATATTCAATCATCAGCGGAGCAGTAAGCCGGTATTTTACCTTTGCGGAATCACTGTAAATAACATCTACACCTGTCGACCTAGAAATGGGTTTGTTTTCCTCTTCGGATGCAATTTTTTTTATGTCGTTTAAAGAGTTTTCGCATGAGTTTAGTATCAGCATGCAAATAAACAGTGCCGGCAAATTCAGGAACAACCACTTTTTTGCCCGACTATACATAGCGAATTTATTGGAATTTAAACCTTTGGAACCACTTATCATTAAGCGTGAAAGCTAAATGTATATTAACGTAGTTTTCTTTTATAAACCCATTATCTAATGTTCCCTGCTTGCCTATTTCGACTGCAAAATTAATTTTATAAAAACTAAGATTGTTAGGGGCCAGCGGCAGGCCGAGACCAAAAGTTATGGCCGTCTGCTTTATATCTGTATAACCTGAATTAGTTGGATTTTTTAAATCGAGATAGGTTTCATTATAAATAAACCCTAAACGATAGTCGGCCCTTGAGAAATAATTTCGGAGTGCATTAACATCCGGAGTAAACTGGCCACCCACATTAAAGGTTTTGCTATCCTGCAAGCCCGAATTAGTACCATCAATGGTAAGGGTTGACCATTTGCCTATAGTGTAATCCGCCCCAACTAAAAAGTGCCCATCGCTTTGGAAAGCTAAACCAAAATGATTGATTGCCGGGAGCTTAATTTTAGCGCTTGGTGACTTGTAATTTACTATCGAATCTGCTGCAATATTTTCGTTGCCGGAATTGTCATAAGTATACTGGCTAACAATATAAGTTTGAGTACCGCTAATATTATTACTTGTCGAAGCCGAATAGCCGAGCGTAAGATGTTTTGTATCGGTGAAGTCAAATGTATATTGTGCGCCGTAGTCATAATTAAAACCTCTTACAGCGGTATTTTGTTCAATTTTTGAATTCAGTACGCCGTATAATCCCGGTATTTCGGTAGAACTATACTGCTGTAAAGTACCAAATAAGTAGGAGAGATTTGCGCCTAAGAGCAGGTGTTTGCCTATTCCAAAACCATAGCCTAAAAATACTTTTGAAACTCCTCCCTTGCCATTGTACAAATAGTTTGTCACATTGGTATCAGCCGGGGAGCCTGAACCAAAACCCTTACCGGCAGTTTGTTTGTAATTGTATCCCATCTCACTATAAGGCAATAAGCCGAAACTAAAAGCCGAACGTTTAGAGATAGGAATGGCAAAAGCAACATGGCTCAATTTAAAATTAGCGTTTGTTGCGTTTATTGTTCCCCCATTTGGCCCTTGTTGGCTTAAGAAATCAATATTAGTTGAAATACCTGCATCAATAGTGGTAAAATTTATGGCTCCGTATGAAGCTGGGTTAAGCGGGTTAATGTTGTTGTAACCACTCAACTTATTAATGGCGGTTGCAATTCCGCCCATGCCTAAAGTTTGCGGTAAGGTTTGCGGGACAATATTTCCGATTCCGTACATGGAGTATGGAGAACTGGTTGTGGCAAGTGAAGCTGTAGATTGTGCGTTTGCTCCAATGGCAATAATAGCGAGTAGAAATGTTATAACAAATTGGGTATATTTAATCATTCTTGTTGTGTATAGCTGCGTTTAATCCTTTTAATACCAGGTAAGGCTCAATTTTAATATAGGGGGCAAAGATGCTATTTTTCAATAGAGTATCAAAAAAAATACTGTCGCCCCCTGTAAGCACAATATTGAGGCCTTCCATGTCCTTTTTATAACTTTCTATAAATCCTGTTAATTCATATTTAACACCATTTTGTACCCCCGACAGTATTGCCGCCGACGTATTATCACCGTAGTGGTTTGCAAAAGTTGCGTCGGCGTTAATTAGCGGCAAACCCGATGTGTAATAATTTAATGCTTTATAACGCATATTTAAACCCGGCGATATACTGCCACCAAAATAATTACCCCCGGCATCCACCGAATCATAAGTTATACAAGTGCCCGCGTCTATTACTACTGAATTTTTATCGGGGTATAAATAATGTGCACCGATGACGGCTGCCAATCGATCCAGCCCCAGTGTTTCGGGCGTTCGATAATGATTAGTGATCCCATTTGTCATTTTAAAATTAAAATAGGTTAAGGGAACTTTTTGGGATAATATTGACTGCCACTCCTCTTTATTTTTTTTTACTGTCGAGATAATCGCGTCCTCAACCTGGTAATCATTCAGGATACTATTTAATTCTTCCGCCTCAACTACCTGAAATTGCGCAGTGTGCAATAATTCGTCCCGCTTAAAAACCGCAATTTTTGTGAAGGTGTTGCCGATATCTATAACCAATGTCATTATTCAAATAAATATGATAACCTTATATATTTTGAACAGGACATTTGGCAATTATTCGCACTACTTGCGACTTATGCTTTGAAATAAAGGGCTTTCGACAGGCCATCAGACTTTAACCATTGATAGTATTGATTCAAAAATAGCCAGCCCATCTTCGTTGGCCACCAAACTATCCGAAGCACGCTCGGGGTGAGGCATAAAGCCGAACACATTTCTTTCGATGTTACAAATGCCTGCAATATTATCCAAAGAGCCATTTGGGTTAGATTCGGAGGTTATATTGCCAGATTCATCGCAATACCTGAACAGTACCTGGTCGTTATCTTCAAGCGATTTTAGCACATCGGCATCAGCAAAATAATTACCTTCTCCATGCGCGATTGGTATTTTTAAGGCTCTTTGAGGATCTATTTGTGACGTAATTAAAGAATTTGAAGTTTGTGCCTTCATATAAATATTACGGCAAATAAACTTACGGTTCTCGTTATGCAGCAGCGCTCCCTGTAAAAGGCCGGATTCTGTTAATATCTGAAAACCATTG
>DASXMZ010000552.1:0-9299 GCA_036495385.1 Mucilaginibacter sp.
TGAATTAAGTTTTAAGGATAACGGAAAAGGAATTGACCTTCAAAAAAACAGCCACATGCTGTTTGGATTGTACAAACGCTTCGATACTACTGTTGAAGGTAAAGGAATGGGTTTGTTTATGGTAAAAACGCAGGTTGAAGCGCTTGGAGGAACAATTAAAGTAAAAAGCAAACCGGGCCAGGGCAGCAATTTTATTGCAACCTTGCCCCTGTAATTTTGAACTTCTTATTAATACTTACCAAAAGTTTTTAATTGGTTGTTTTTTGCTTTTTTCAATTTCTCCGTGTGCCAGGTAAAACCTGTGCCGTATTTGGTTCAGGAGTGAGCAGGATCAGGAAATTATCATTGAAATTTCTGATCCTGTATTCATTTAACCTACTTCTTCAAATTTATCTATCGCCACTCTTATCCTATCATCAGGCACCCCTTCTATCTCAAATAAAAGGGTAACCTTTCCGGCTTTGCCTTCAATAGTAATGGTTACATTTTTATCTGCGCCATCATCACCCGTAGCAGTTGCCCTTATAACGGTTTTTCCTTCTTTATAAGGTACGCTCCAGTTACACTCTGTTGATTTGATTTTACCGGTTATCTTATGTTCATCGTTTACTGAAACGTTCAGGTCCGTTTTTCCTATTTCAACCACGGCTTTTTCCTCATCCGTTCTCTGCACAGTACCGTTAGCATCCAGGTGCTCGGTTTTCGACGTAGTAAGTTTTATTTTTTTCTCACATTGAGCAAAGCTCATGGCGCTGCCCGCTATTAACAGGGCAATAATGATAATAGTTGTTTTCATGTTTTTGATTTTTATGATGTTCGACTTTTTTGCCTGGGCTATTTTTGAAGATTTACTTAGCAGTTAACAGTGCTTTTATACCCTCGCACATCTTTTTTATCCGCATATACGAAGCATAAGAATTTCTCCTTTTATCGAGTACGATTTTTAATTTCCCCGGCGATTCTTTTACATAGAAATTCGTTCTGTCAGGCAGGCTTGTAGTTACGTCAAAATAGTCTTTTTCCGAATCTCCAAGCCTGTCGGGGCTAATACTTTTATTTAAATAGCTATAAACCATCCCCGTGCGGGCGGCATCGTAATGGGCGGTAAAGCTGTAACCATCCACATTTTCATTTACAGAAATGTTGACGTCATGATTGTTTACTTCAAACTTTGTCCATATCAGGAAAATGCTTAATGACATTAAGCAAAGTGCGGTTAAAAAAAAGCTAGTTTTCATTTTCTTATCGTTTTTAGTTGATTCCGAATTTGTCTGTCAGGGTTCTTTTCCCTGCGGTCATGCCTTACCATCCCGATCATATACCAAAGATATATGTTTTATATGGTAATATGCAATACATAGTACTTTTAAAAGACAATATTTTTTATACATAATTGATATTCAAATAAATAATTTTAGATAAAGGGACTGAACACATAAATTTTCCTATGTTTTTATTGGCACGATAATAATAGGCGGTTCAAAACTTGTCGTCGAAAATTCTCCGGATTGCGAAATAATTTGCTTAGGTTTATATTAATTATTGAACGGGATTCTCCCAAAATCTAAATTATCATGCTTTCATTTATTGGTTTTATTATCCTTGGTGCTATTGCAGGATGGTTAGCGGGGCTTTTATTTAAAGGTACCGGCTTTGGTTTACTCGGCGACATTGTAATTGGAATTATCGGCGGCGTTATCGGCGGCTGGATTGCAGAAGATTTACTGCACATTACCTTAGGGGGTGTGATCGGCGATCTTATTGTAGCCGTCGCCGGCGCCCTTGTATTGCTTTGGGTAATAAGTTTATTAAAAAGAGCTACCTAACGCAGTTCCCGACATTCGCTAACTTGCGGGTATAAAATAGCAGCAAGTTGGACTAATACGCACGATTTCGCGTTTATCGCGGAGTGGTTTTGTTTTGGGCCAATTCACCGCATTTCACACGATAAGAACTTATCGTTAGGCTTAAACTACGACAATACAGTGAAAGATAGATGAACAATATTTTAATTCTCTTCTCTCAGGGTTATACTTCTCTCTGAAAAACTAAGTAAGATTTTATTTAAAATAAAAAAGTATCAACAAAACAAAGGCAGTTTTTTTTCGTAAACAAATGTCTGATGATTATAAACATTAGCATCTGCTAAATTTAAATCCATTTCCACGTAAATGATAGAGAATATACGCCTGCAAGCAGTTGCCCGCTTTGTTGAAATTAAATTTGAAAAAGATGCTGAGCTACTTGAAATAGTTGAACTGGCTTCAGCAGTTAGCCATACGCCGTATACCCTGGTTACTTTTTTGGACGATGATACGCAGCATTTAAAAGTGAGAAAGGGCATAAAGGAAAGCAAAATGCCACGTGAAACAAGCTTCTGCACGCACACAATTCAGCAAAATGAGTTGATGCTTATACCTGACGCGCTTGAAGACGAGCGGTTTGCGAATAATCCTTTTGTTATTGATCCGGGCATCAGATTTTATGCAGGTGTGCCCCTAACAACCGCCGATGGACACAATATAGGTACCCTTTGTGTGCTTGATGTAGTTGAACACACCTTAACCAACCATCAGCAATTAGTACTTAAAATACTAGCCAAACAAGTAATTAATATCATTGAGCTCAGGCTGGGGCTTGAAATGCTCGAAAAAAATCAAAAGGAATTAGCTGAGCAAAAAGAGTTTAACAAAGACGCTTTTATAAGGCTGAAATCATTCTTTGAAAGCTCAACCAATTTCCTGTTGCTATTGGGTAAGGATGGCGAAGTGATTGATTTTAATAAAGCAGCTTTTAACTTTATTAAAGCTTTTTATAAAACCGACTTAAAAAGAGACGACGAATTTGTTAAATATGTACCCCATGAATTTGCTTCCACTTTCACGAAAAGGTATAAACAGGCTTTACAGGGTAAAAAAAGCATGGTAGAGGGTTCAACAGATTGTGGCGAACTTGGTTTAATATGGTGGGAAGCAACTTTTGATGCAGCGCTCGACGAAAACAACGATATCATCGGGGTTTCGTACGTCATATGTAATGTAACCGAACGCACTATAAAAGAACAAAAGATCATAGCTCAAAACCAATCGCTATTAAAAATAGCGCATGTACAGGCGCATGAATTCCGCGCACCGCTTACCTCGATTATGGGACTGATGAGCCTTATAAAACAGGACAATTATAATGCGCCAAAAGAATACCTTGAATTACTTGAACAAGCCGTTTATACCCTCGACGGTAGGATCAGAAAAATTGTAAGCGACGTTGATGGTAACGTTGTTGGCAAAGACGTTGCCGAAGTTCAACATTAATCGTTCAGAAACCTCCTGTTTCACCCACAATTCTCTGTCAATTCAAATAAAATATTTTGAAGAACAGCAGCATACGGTAATATTGTATTAAAGGAAAAAAAGAATAGCCAATGCCAACGCCAACTAACAATAACCAGACGATGTTGGCGATTCGTAGTTTTAACGGTTGCGCAATTTGAGGTTTATAAAACCGGCGTGCCGCAATAGCGAAATACGCAGCCACGAATACACAAATAACAATACTACTATAAAAATCAAACTCTTCGGAATAGTTAATTCTTTTGATGAGACGGAATGGAAGACTAACGAAATAAAATTCGAATAAATTCAGTACTAAAATAAACGCAACAAAGTGGGTGGCAAATACCAGGTGTTCGACGAAGTATTTCTTTTTCCAGAAAAAAAATAATGCAAAAACGAAGCCGTAAAAAGGGACAAAAACAAATATTAATTCCTTCGAATCGGATACTATCTTTTCATTAAAAATCTGTTCATATTCTGCCAGCGTGAGTTTGGTTTTCTTCAACTTATCATTGACAATTTTTACAGTATTGTATTTGGTAAAATTATCGTAGGTAATGTAACTGCTAAGTGGTATGCTGTATATATTATTCCCGATGCATAAAAGGAAAAATAACAGGTTTACCACCAGAAAAAACTGCACCGGTTTCATATAGTTTACCCGCCGGCCTTCGGTGTAATCAATGCTTAATTGTCCCGGTTTTAAAATTAAAGTCTTTACTGTACGGAGAAACTTATTATCGAAGTGAATTAAGCCTTCAAAAGTCTCTTCCAAAAAATGCTTCAGGGAAAGCTGATGGGTATCAAACTTCTTTTCACCACAAGCAGGGCAAAAGTTTTCCTGATGATCATTTCCGCAGCTTTTACAATTCATGCAAGGGTCGCTATTGATAATATTTGTAACAATCTTTATTTGAGCCTAATATACTAAAACCTGCTCTATTTGAATCAACCTAAAACAGGCTATATTCCCTCAAACGGAATATCTTTTTTAAAACCTCTGCATTTATCCTGTTTGCCTTTTAGAGCACCGGATTAACCTTTGAGATAATTACTTAAAGTCAGATGATTGAGTTATAGTGTAATTGGAATATCAAATAAAACATATTAATTTTAAAGCACAATATGGCCAACATCGTAATACCTAAAATTTTTCTATCATACGCCTGGGCAAACGCCGATGTGGTTGACGAAATTGACAATGATTTTAAAACGATCGGGATCAAACTTACCCGGGACGTGCGTGATTTAGGGTATCGGAAAAGCATCAAAGAATTCATGTACTCCATAGGTGAACACGACTTTGTGCTCATGCTGATAAGCGACGAATACCTTCGCAGTGAAAACTGCATGTACGAAGTTACTGAGCTTTTGGGAACACATCATTTTAGGGATCGAATTTTACCAATAGTACATGACAACGCGAGCCAAATTTTTAAACTGATGGAGCGCGCCATTTATTACGACTATTGGAAAACCAAACATCAGCAAGCTAAAGAGTTTAACAGGAAATATGCAAACCAGGATTCTGTAGACGCAGTTAGGAAGTTTGCCAGTATCTACAATTATATGGACGTTTTTTTTACTAAACTCACTGATCTGAATGTGTTGAGTTTGCCATATCTGAAAAAACAAAACTACCTGCCATTGCTGAATATTGTCGGGATAAGTGAAATAAACAACCAGCCGCCTGTGGTAATTGAGCCCTTGGTAACTGAAAGTACCGATTCAATTGAGGCAGAAGCAGTTTCCATTTCACAAATTGAAAACGAAGAGGAAAGGTTAAATGCAATTGATAAATTTTTAGCAGCAAACCAGGGCAAACCTTACAATTTATATTACAAGGCCTGGTTTGCGGGTAACGGCAAGGAGTACGCCAAAGCAAAAATTTATTATACCCAATTTATAAAGGACAACACAAACGGTGAAACAAAATTGCACAGCTATGCTCACAACAATTTAGCCAATTTGCTCAAAGAACAATTTGCAGACTATAATGGGGCAAAATATCACTATGAAGAGGCACTGCGAATTAACCCTCAATTTGCACTTTCGCACAATGGCCTGGCACTTTTGCTAGCTGATAAATTCGCTGATTACAATGGGGCAAAATATCATTATGAAGAAGCAATACGAATTAACCCTCAATTTGCACTTGCACATTATAATTTAGCAGCCTTGCTGACAGACAGATTTGCAGACCACAACGGTGCAAAATATCATTACGAAGAATCGTTACGACTTAATCCGCAATATGCGCTGACACATAATAACTTAGCCGTATTGCTTACAAATAAATTTGCCGATCACAATGGGGCAAAATATCATTACGAGGAGGCTATACGTTTAGACCCTCATCTTTCACTCGCCGAATATAACCTGGCAGCTTTGCTTACAGGCCAGTTTGCCGATCATAAAGGTGCGAAATACCACTATGAGGAGTCATTGCGCATTAATCCCAATGACGCTGTGGCTCATAATAATTTGGCTGTTTTACTTACAGATAAGTTCGGAGATCATACAGGTGCAAAATTTCATTATGAAGAGGCACTACGGCTCGATCCCCAACTCGCAATAGCAAGAGACAATCTCTCAAAACTGCCGAAAAAATAATCATTCCGGCACCCGACGATCAGTTACCCACATAATTTCAAACTCGTTTTTCTTTGCTAAACAATTTTCCCAATTTAGTTACCTTTGACAAAAACCTTAATATGAACTATTGGCTTATAAAATCGGAACCTGAAAAATATAGCTGGGAAAAATTTAACCAGGATGGACGTACTTTTTGGGATGGCGTGCGCAATTTTGCCGCGCGTAATAACCTGCGTGCGATGAAAGAAGGTGACCTGGTTTTTTTTTACCACAGTAATGAAGGTAAAGAGATAGTGGGTATTGCCAAAGTGGTTAAAGAAGCCTACCAGGATCCCACGACAGACGATACCAATTGGGTGGTGGTTGATTTTTCGCCAGTGGAGCCGCTGAAAAGACCGGTTACCCTGGCCGAAATTAAGGCTGACTCCTCATTAGCAACGCTAGAGTTGGTTCGCCTTGGGCGACTATCGGTGAGCGCGGTGAAGCCAGAGGAATTTGATAAGATTTTGGCCATGAGCCGGTCATGAGTTCTATGTCAAAAACCAGAAGCCTTGAGTCGGAAATTTGAATTACGGCTGCATTGCCGTCGCGTTATGGCCGTAGCGGTGCTATTGTTTGCCGGGCCAATGATGGCCTGGGCTCAGTCGCCATTTAAAGAATTCGAAAACTTATTCACTACCCCAAAAAGTTACATTGTAACCTACACGAAAACGCCACCGGTTATCGACGGAGATATAAATGACGCAGCCTGGCAACAAGCCACGTGGACGGATGATTTTCAGGATATAGAAGGTGATTTAAAACCAAAGCCGCCTCTTCAAACAAAACTAAAAATGCTTTGGGATGACAGCTGTTTATATATCGCGGCTCAAATTCGGGACCCAAATGTATGGGCTACTTTAACTCAGCACGATGCCGTAATTTTCAGGGACAATGATTTTGAGGTTTTTCTTAA
Source organism: Mucilaginibacter sp. (assembly GCA_036495385.1). Taxonomy (GTDB): domain Bacteria; phylum Bacteroidota; class Bacteroidia; order Sphingobacteriales; family Sphingobacteriaceae; genus Mucilaginibacter. The sequence continues at coordinate 6,883 of DASXMZ010000552.1, forward strand.
CCCTAATAATACCACGCACCAGTATTTTGAAATTGAATACAACGCTTTAAACACCGTGTTCGACTTGTTCTTAAATAAGCCCTATCGAAACGGTGGTAACCCGTTGAGCAGCTGGGATGCTAAAGGACTACGGTCGGCCGTAAAAATACAGGGAACTTTGAATAACCCAACTGATACAGATGAGGGGTGGACGATTGAAACCTCAATTCCTTTCAAGGCTGTCGGCATAGGGGGTAACAGACAAATGCCAACAGATGGCACGCTCTGGCGGATCAACTTTTCGCGGGTGGAATGGGACACCAAAGTAATCGAAGGGAAATATGTCAAATTAAAAGATACCACCGGTAATACCTTGCCCGAACACAATTGGGTATGGTCGCCGCAAGGCGTAATCAATATGCATTATCCCGAGCGCTGGGGTTACCTTCAGTTCAGTAAGGATAACACGAATAATACAACCTTTACACTCCCATATTCCGAGCAGCAAAAGCGATATTTATGGCTAATTTATTACCAGGAAAAACTTTGGCATAATGAGCATCATGTTTATACTGACTCGTTAACAAAGTTTGGCCTTGAAAGCGTCGTTAAAATTAATGGAAGCAATAATACCCTTCAAATTGAAGCAACGGAACACCAGTTCATGGCACTTATTACTGATGAAAAAGATCGGATTACCTGGGAAATAAACCAGGACGGACTTGTGAAACAATTAAATATCCGCACCAATGAATAAACGCGATTTTATAAAAGCAAGCTTATTGGTTGGCGCAACGTCGGCGTTGCCTTTTAAGAGCGAAGCATCAGTTGCAGCCGTAGCTAAAAAAAAGAAAAAACTCAAAAACTGGATTTGGACAAATCCCAATCAAAAAGATACGGATGATGATCTTAAGACAAGGCATGCGGCTTATAAAGCAGCAGGCGTTACCGGGATATTTTTCGAAGCCGATAGCGAAAGGCATTTTCGCGCGGCAAAAGCATTCGGGCTGGAAACCCACCGCTGGATGTGGACCTTTAACCGTGCAGAACTGGTAAGTATCCATCCCGAATGGTACAGCAAAAACAGGAACGGAGATTCATGTGCCGATAAGCCTCCTTATGTAAATTATTACCGATGGCTATGCCCGTCGCGCGAAGAAGTACAGCAATATTTAGAACAACAGGTAACAGATATTTTGGCTAAAGATTATGTTGACGGCATTCACCTGGATTATGTACGCTACTGTGACGTGGTATTGCCGGTAAATCTCTGGGCTAAATACAATATTGACCAGACAAAAGAATTGCCCGAGTATGACTATTGTTATTGCGACGTCTGCAGGGCTAAATTTAAAGATCAATATGGAATTGACCTTTCCACTATCCAATTCCCGGAAGCAAGCCTATCGTGGAGGTTGTTCAGATATAATAATATAACCAGAGTTGTAAATAGCCTGTCATCAATAGCGCATCAGCATAAAAAAGTAATCACAGCGGCGGTTTTCCCTACGCCCGAAGTAGCACGCCGTAACGTACGGCAGGATTGGACAAATTGGAATCTTGACGGCATTTGCCCTATGATCTATCATGGCTTTTATAAAGAAGGCGTCAGCTGGATCGGGAATGCGGTTGCCGAAGGGGCTCACTTTTTAGCAGGCTCTTTCCCTTTGTATGCGGGCCTTTACCTGTCTGATTTTAAAAGCGATGATGAACTACGCCAGGGAATACAAGTGGCTTTAAAAAACGGGGCTGCGGGCGTGTCGCTTTTTGGCAATGCAAACCAACAGGTTCTGGATATTCTACAGCAGGAAACATTGAAGGGCCAATCTTGATTTCTGATTTATCAAAACTTCGAAAATCTTTAAGATGTTTGGCTATCCAAATTTTCACCAAAAAACAAGGCTTTTAGCTCAGTGGCATCATCCGGCTTCATTTTACCGGCAAGTATCAAGCGCAACTGTCGGCGGCGAAGTGCACCGTCAAATAAGATGATGTCTTCAATGGTGTCAGGTATTAGCTCGGGCACGGGTATGGTATGCCCGTCCTCGTCAAGAGCTACAAAGGTAAAATAGGCCTCGTTACTTTTAATACGTGTACCCGATGGTATATTTTGTGCCCAAACGTCAAGCCTCACTTCTACAGATGTATTAAATGCACGCGATACCTTTGCTTCGATAGTTATTACATCTCCCAGTTTAATAGAGTGCTTAAAAGAAACATTATCGACTGAAGCAGTTACCACAATACGGTTACAATGCTTTTGAGCCGATATGGCCGCGGCTATATCCATCCAATGCAGTAAACGCCCACCCATTAAATTATTCATCGTATTGGTATCGTTGGGTAATACCAGTTCGTTCATTATGGTAAAAGATTCTTTAGGCGACTTTTCTATCATAAGTTTTATTTTGGGCAAAGATACTATTTAAGGGGGAAGG
>DASXMZ010000553.1:0-2227 GCA_036495385.1 Mucilaginibacter sp.
TAAATAGGTAAGAAACATTAGTTATATCAGCAAAAAACAGCCTGCCCGGAAAGGCATCGGTGTATTATTTCATCGAGATAACGCCGCCGTTGGATGAGTACCCATCCCACAATTAATTCAGCCTGCCGCAAACAGGGGAAATTTACAAATGTTTAAGTGATACCCAGAGGACTCTGCTCATCAAAACAGCCGTGTATTAAATCAATAGCGATGAAAAAAATAATTATAGCTGCTCTTATCAGTGGTTGCCTGCTTTTAGCATGCACCGCTAAAAAAGCAATTACCACACCCGACCCTTCAAAGTTAGCCGGTACCTGGGAACTCAATTCTATCACCGGGTCAAGTACTTCTTTTAATGAATTATATCCCAACAAGAAACCTACCATTGTATTTGATTTAGTTACTAATAAAATATCGGGCTATACTGGCTGCAACAGTTTTAACGGCCCGTTAAATGTGGATGTCAATAAAATAAACTTTACGGAGGCTATGGCCACGACAAGGATGTTTTGCCAGGGACAGGGAGAAAATGTGTTTATGGAGACGTTGAAAAAGGTAAATACCTGGTCAGTAAGCAATGATACTACGCTCAATTTAATAGCTGGTGATATTGCGGTTATGAGATTTAGTAAAAAATAAATCTTTTACTACGGATATTATTGCAGTTAAAGGCAACCCCCTTGCCGATATAACCCTCCTTTAAAAAATCGCTTTCGTCATGAAAAATGGTAAAATATATAAGAAGCGGGATGAATGAGAAAGCAAGCTATTTTTTACATTTGGGTGCTAAACCAAATCCATGGATCGATATAACCCAACACATCTTATAGAGCAAGCAACTGAACTTTATCAAAATGGCGAAATTCATAAATCGATGGAGTTGCTGCAAAAAGGCACGGAAATATTTCCCGATTGGCCGGCTCCTTATTATAACCTCGGCATAGTGTATAAAGGGCAGAGAAATTGGGAACAATCCTATATGGCTTTTGAACAAGTTTTAAAACTTGACAATAAAGACATATATAGTTGGTGGCATTTTGGAATAGCTTCTACAGCCCTTAAAAACTGGAAATCAGCAAGGCGAGCATGGGTAGCAATTGGTTTTGAAATCGAGATAAATGATGAAGAGCTTATTTTAAATCTGGATTCTTCGCCCATCAGAATTAATCCGGACTCGAATCCGGAAGTGGTTTGGTGTGATCGAATAGATCCAGCCAGGGCGGTAATTTGTAATATTCCGTTTCCGGGAAGTGGACATCGGTTCGGTGATATAATTCTTAACGACAATGTACATGAGGGATTAAAAGAAAGTGACGGTATAGAGTACCCTATACTTAATGAAATCCAACTTTTGGTTAAATCGAAGTATAGTACTTGTTCAACATACTTATACACTGGTAATCAGCAACATTACGATAGTCTGGAAGAATTATGTGATGCGGCAGGAGTAAAAATCGAAAACTGGCCGTCACAACTTCGAAAAAGAAGAAAATCGAATGTAAAGCAAATTTACGTTGGATTTGCCGCCCTAAAGAAGGAATTATTGATAGCGGTGCTTGCAAATTGGAAAACCATTACATCGTGCGAACACTCTGAACTCACTATAGAACTCGAATAAGGCTATATGGGATTGATGGAATATTAAATGTCTTAAAGCTTACTAAACAAAAAGAAAATATGCTTCTTGCCCGTAAGCTTTAGTAAAATCATTAAAAGGTGCAGTTGGCCTTACCTCGCCTGCTGCCTTACCTGCTCAACAGTGTCAACGGTGAATTTCTTAGCCTGGTCAAACCAGCCGGGTGCTTTATCGGCAAGATCGTCTATAATGGAGCGGCCATCGGGCCCTTTTTTGGTGATGTAATTAATTCCGTATCCTACGGCTGCGCCAACTATTATGAATTTTAATAAGCCCATAATTTTAATTTTTAATAAGTGATAATTATAAATGAACGTTTAACGAAAGGTAAAATTCTGTTAAAATCAACAGCCAACCTGGTGATTTGTTCCATTTATTAGAACATAAATTAAACAAAATGTTACAAAGTTCTTATTGTAGATATTTTAATTAAATATTTATATTAAATAATTATTATCTTTATTTAAACTTAAACACAGTGTCTGTTTCACATTTTATCCTTTCGGCGATTTGTATAGGGTTTGCAAATATCCTTATAGAATGGTTTATTATTGGGTTTATGTTTCATAAGTACCAGGCGCTGACCTCTGC
>DASXMZ010000554.1:0-3805 GCA_036495385.1 Mucilaginibacter sp.
AACCCTCGCCGAATAATGGAGGAAAAAGAAGGCACAGCAATGAAAGTATTAGCCCGCCGATAACTGCTTTTTGAATTTTGGAAAACTTTATTTTATGAAAATAATGCTCTATATATTGCGATACCACGATAAAATACCTGGAATACAAACCGCAAAAAACGCCAAGGGCTAAATAATAAGGGAGGTTATGATAATTAAAATCGCTCCTCGCCCTGAATTTGAATAATATTTCTTCGTTGAGAATAATCCTCGAGAGCAGGCTGCCGCAAACTGAGGCAACTACCAAAGGTATAAAATCAGTGAAAACAACCCCTGTAAGTAAAATTTCAAACGCGAACATTACGCCGGCGACGGGTGCATTAAAGGCCGCGGCAATCCCTGCTGAGGCGCCCGCAGCAAGTAAAAGCGTTCGATCTTTATAACTCAACTTATAAGTTTGTGCAAAGTTCGATCCGATTGCCGCCCCGGTAACCGCTATTGGGCTTTCGAGCCCGGCCGAGCCACCTAATCCCACGGTAACAGCGCTCTGAATAATTTGGGAATACATTTTAACGTGCGATACAAAACTGGAGTTCCTGGCAATTTCATAAAGAATTGCTGGAATCCCTTTGCGGTCCTGGCCTTTAAAAAAATATATTACAATTAACGTAGTTAATACAATGCCAAGAAAAGGAAACAGGCCGTAAAAAAGGATCTGATCTTTAAAATGAACTTTACTGGTAATTATATAGTGAATATAATGCACCAAAGATTTTAATAAAACACCCGCCAGCCCGGCCGAACACCCAACCAGTACACCGCTTAAGATCAGGAATTGATTGTGGGATAATTTGATGCTAAGCCATTTGAAGATGAGTTCGTAACTTTTTGCCGTTTTAAGACCATAGTGTTGAGATTCTCGAACAGCCTTTTTAAATTCAAGATACTTCTTTAAACTTTTATATTTATTTACCAACATCTTATATCGTCGTAAAGGTGCTTAAATTATTCACTCATAAGAAAATTATTTATAACAAATTAATTTTACTGTAGTTATTTCATATTAAACACCGTTACGGACTTCTTGCAGTTAAATTTGAGAGACTCTTGCAGAGACAAACAGTACTTGTAATAAATATTGCAAAATATGCTTTGGAGATAATATTTATGCCTTCACTTTTATAACTTTAAGCGGTTTCATACTTTCACTCAGTAAATTTTTTAATTTAGTAAAAAGAGTAATCATATTTAATGGAAATTATCCCGTGGCTGAGGCAACAACTAAAAGGTGCATTTGATAGAATTCGCAACGAAAATTTAAAAAGAAATGCCTTACAGGCGATTCCCTTTTGGTTTGCTTCAATAATTGTCGGGCTTCTGGCTGTAGCCTATACCAAATTATTTATCTATGCAGAAGATATTACAGCCTATGTTTTCAATAATCATACATGGTTCCTTTTTATTTTGTCTCCCGTTTGCTTTGTATTAGCCTGGTGGCTTGTTCATCGTTTCGCTCCCTATTCAAGGGGCAGCGGCATCCCCCAGGTTATGGCTGCCATACAACTGTCAAGTCCAAAAACAAATAATTTGGTCGATAAACTTTTGAGTTTTCGTATTATTTTTATAAAGATACTTTCAAGCCTTGTAATGGCAATTGGCGGCGGGGCTATAGGAAGGGAAGGCCCAACTATTCAGCTTGCGGCATCGGTATATAAAATAGTGTACCAGGTGCTGCCAAAATGGTGGCCCAAAATTGCCCGGCGGAATATGATAGTTACGGGGGCCGCAGCCGGCTTAGCAGCCACATTTAACACCCCCCTCGGTGGTATTGTATTCGCGATTGAAGAATTAACAAAAACACATTTCAGTTATTATAAAACGGCAATATTTTCATCGGTAATTATTGCCGGTTTAACTGCACAAGGATTAATAGGGCCTTATTTATATCTCGGCTATCCAAAGTTGGACGGGCTTTCGTCATCTATTTTTTTGGGGGTGGCGTTTGTTGCTTTGATTACAGGATTGCTGGGCAGCGGGATATCGAAGTTGATATTATTCATATTTTCATTAAAAGCGAAATTCAAATTTACCTGGCAGCACATTATGTTTGTTATAGGATGTTCTCTTATAATGGTTTTCCTGGCTTATTTTGTTAATCGGGAGGTTTTAGGCTCGGGAAAAGACATTATGGAACATGCACTTTTTACGCATGATAAATTTGGCGCCTGGTACACGCCATTGTTAAGGATGGGAGGGCCATTATTTTCGTTTACAACAGGAGCGGCCGGAGGCATATTTGCACCCGCTCTCGGCGCCGGGGCAAGTGTCGGGTCATTTGTGGCAGGATGGTTTAAGGTATCGGATATTGACGCCAATATGCTTATTCTATCAGGAATGGTCGGTTTTTTGACTGGAGTAACCCGCTCGCCCTTTACTTCGGTTATATTGGTATTGGAAATGACTAACCGGCACAATGTGATTTTTCACCTGATACTTGCCGGAATGCTTGCCAGCCTCGTATCTATTTTAATTGATAGACATTCCCTTTACGACCATCTTAAAGTCCAATATATCAGAGATTTGAATACCGAAGAACAAACCGAAATGACGGAACAAATTGTTTAGCACTAATTTTCACGAATTGATATGAATAGACACGAATTCCACGAATTTAATCGAATAGCCCAAATCAAATTCGTGAAATTCAATCAAATTCGCAAAAATTGGTGTCAGCTTATTTTATAAACAGCAACTCCCTGAATTTAGGTAACGGCCATAAAGAATCGTCCACCAGTTGTTCCAGTTTATCAACATGGTAGCGGATAGGCTGAAAAAATGGTTTTACTTTTTCATCATAATCGATAGCCTTTTCCCTTACATCTTCGATGGTATTGGCTTTTTTCCGAGCTTCAACCATTGCCTCGATATTTACTTTAATAAAGCTTACATGTTCGGCTATTTTATTAATAATATCTAATTGAGCACTGTATGTTCCCTTATCAAGCCCGAGGTCCTTTAATCCTTTGGCATTTTCAACCAGTTTACTTTGATATGCAATGGCTGCGGGTAAAATAACATTAAGGCCAAGTTCGCCTATTACACGTGCTTCAATCTGTAGTTTTTTGTAAAAGGCATCCAATAAAATTTCCTGGCGGGCATGAACCTCTCTGTCGCTAAAAACAGCCGTTTCCGCAAATAATAGCTTCGATTTTTCTGATAATAACGCGTCAAGTGCTTTTGGAGTAGTTTTTACATTGGCAAGGCCTCGTGCAGCTGCTTCTTTTTCCCATTCCTCGCTGTAGCCATTTCCTTCGAAACGTATATTTTTCGATTCTTTGATGTATTTTTTAATGACGATCAGCAGGGCTACGTCCTTTTTCTCACCTTTTTTAATAAGCTTATCAACATCATATTTGAATTTCTTCAATTGATCGGCGACAATCAGGTTCAGTATAGTCATCGGGCTGGCTGAATTGGCAGAAGATCCTACTGCGCGCAATTCAAATTTATTGCCGGTAAAGGCAAACGGCGAAGTGCGGTTACGATCCGTATTATCTTTTAGAATCACCGGGATTTTAGGGATCCCCTGCCATAATGATGCATCATCCTTTATCTTTTTACTGATCCTCGAAGTCTCAATCTCATCAAGTACATCGTTTAACTGGCTTCCTAAAAATATGGATATAATGGCAGGAGGTGCTTCATTTGCCCCCAGGCGGTGGTCGTTGTTTACCGATGCAATGGATGCTCTTAGTAAATCGGCATGTTCATAAACCGCTTTTATCGTATTCACAAAAAACGTTAAGAACATCAGGTTGTTTTTTGG
>DASXMZ010000555.1:0-2203 GCA_036495385.1 Mucilaginibacter sp.
CGCTACCCTCCGTTGCTTTTTCCAAATCGAGGCTGAATTTTATATTTAACTTGATATTGACAAGTGATCCGGAGATAGAAGCTGTTTGAAATTTAGGCGGCCCTTGTTCGGCTACAAACCCCGTTTGTTTTGCCCCGTTCATTTGCGACGGATCAACGGTTAAGTTTAAGTTTTGGTTTGCCACCAGGTTCAAGGGAAAGCTGGTACTGTTATCAGGCCTTAAATGACGACCTTCTCTTTTCATTGTGGTGATTTTCAGTTCATAAACTGAATTTGAATGAAATGGGATAGCAAAGCAAAATTTAGTATTCGTTGCACCTATTTCATACTCAGCTATTGGTGAATACTTACCGTCAACTTTGCTGCCCAAAGTAAGTTCACAGTTGCAATTTTTTGTAAACGTTCCTGTTATTGTCGCTTGTTCAGACTGCGCGGAAGCATTTAACGTTGCTGCCAGGCAAAGAACGACAAGAAAACCTTTTATAATATTTTTCATTTATGTAATAAATTGGAGTTAATATTTTATTTCCCGGCAGCCAATGTTTCGTCAATTAGCTTTTTAAAACCCGGATTAGAGGGCCGCGGCGCATCTACGGTTACAGTTTTCCCTTCGCGGTCAAATATCAAAAAACGGGGAATGCCACTAATACCGTAATACTTGAAAAGTGATTCCGTAGGATTTGACAAAAGCTCAATATTAGTCCAGCCCTTCTTTTTTACAAAACCTGTCCAGGGTTCAACGCGGCTCAAACCATCTACCGATATGCCAATAAAAACAATGTCGTTTCTGTCTTTATATTGCTCTTCTATTTTCAAATAAATTGGTTTTTCCGCTAAACAAGGGGCACACCACATTGCCCATACATCAATTACCACTATTTTGCCCTTAAAGCTTTCTAAAGTATAAGCCTTACCATTTACATCTTTAAGTTCAAAGTTATACCCTGGCCTGCCTTTGGCAAAAATTGCCAAATTATTATACACTTTCTGATATATGGCCTTTTGTTCGTCTGTAGCAAATAAGTTTTGATAAGGCTGTATATAATTCACAAAATCCTCATACCTGGTGATTGACGGTAGGTGATGTTCAAGATATGCTACTTTAACTGCATCATCGCAAATGGAAGAGGTGTATTCAGAAAAAGATGCCTTTAACAAGTCCTGCGTATTTTTAACAGCGATAAATTTGCGGTAAGCAAAAATATAGTCGAGCATTTCCATTCCGTGCTCAGAGCGTAACAATCTGGGGTCACATACGATTTCTTTAGCTTGTAAGGGCTTATAAAATGGCTGCACTGTTGCGGTGCTATCATAAAAGGCGTTTAGTCTTCCAAACTTGAAGTAATTAGCCGCCTTCAGGTAATTGATATCGGTGCTTATTTTGTCGGCCAACCAACCATTAAAGTATGTGTTGTCTGTTTTGTTTTCCTGCAGAAATGCAGTTGCAAACTTTTTCAAATCCTCATATTTACTGTAAGACTGATCATGTTTACTTGTCACCGCGTTTACATACTGATTAAAAGCGTTTAACCAGGTTTGTAAACATTTAGTTTCAACGTTTGGTTTCTCAACAACACAGCTATCGTAATCATTTGAAGATTTAGAAATATAAAAATCCAATTTTTTTTGATCACCGGCTTTCAGATAAATAACATAATTAAACTGATTATTCCCATGTCCGGCGCCGGCCTTTTTAAAAAAGTAAACGCCTTCTTTCACATCAACCTCAAACACACATTTTTTATTTTCATCGGGGCGTTTAAAACCCAAGCTCATTGCTTGTCCGTTTTTTAACTGATATAAAAACAACCCACTTTGGTTATCACCATGAATAGTACAATTCAGGATCGCTTTGTTGGCATCTGCGTAAGCGCCGGTACCAATCACCATGCATAACGACAAGAATGCTAATAATTTTTTCATTTATTTTTTATTTAAAACAACTTGTCCGGCCATTAAGCCGGACAAGTAATAACTATTTTTTTCCAGGGGCTTTGTTACCGAAATGGTGATTTAGCCCTTGTTTAATCTGATCTGCAACAAACAACAAATGCTCTTTGGACTCTTTATCCATTGTTGTTGGGATAGCAGCTAAAATTTCTTTACGTAAACCCTCTAAGTGTAAAGCTAGCAGTGAGCCGATATCTGAACTGATCGTCACCGGCATTTGTTCTTCAGGAATTCCAAACAACAAGCCGACTGC
>DASXMZ010000556.1:0-5817 GCA_036495385.1 Mucilaginibacter sp.
AAAAGTTTTCGGCTTTCTCCTTTGCTTTCAACTCGTATTCAGCTCAGAGCTTTTTTGTCTCCAGGAAGCCGTCAATTGCAATTACAGCAACATCATATCTTTCCGGCCCTGTTCCGGATATAACCGCATATGGGGCATTTAGTGCTTGTAGTTCTTTATGCCAAACCGCCATAAAATGATCACGCATGTGCGGGAAATCCCGCAGCGGATCCTCTTCCCAGGGGAGGTCAATATTTAACAGAAGATAAAAGTCGTAAGGATGTTTTGGCAACTCGTCCAATACTTCCTGCGGCGAGCGGCCAAAGGTGTAATCGCTCCAAATTTTTACGGTAATAAATGTGGTATCGCAAACAAGTATTTTATCGGCTTTAGGCAGTAATTCTTTCTCCAACGCAAGCTGACCGTAAAACATATTGATCTCGTCCTGCCAGGTGGGCGGGGCGGTTAGTTTCTCGCAATATCCCCGGGCAAACTCCGGCACCCAAACCGTTTGATAATGGTTAGCAAGATAAACTGACATGGTCGACTTGCCGGTGGATTCAGGGCCCACTACGGCAATCTTTATCATAGAAGGTGTTAGATTTTCCATGGTTTTTTATTTCGGATGTCGGATGTTCGATTTCGGATTTACGAAAATCGAACTTTCTTGTAAACAAAGCTTAGTTTAATCCCCCTTTAGGGGGCCAGGGGGCTAATATTAAATTTAGCAGCAAGGCCGTTCAAATCTTTAACTACGGCGTCAATAAGAGGAATGCCATTTTTCTTTCGATCCTCCGTTGCTTCCAGCTCTGGTTCGCCGGGGATAATAACCTTTTGGTTAGGATCAACAGTTTTGGCCGATTTAAAGCGTGCTATCCAATTATCCAAATGTGTTTTAAACTCATCAACCGGGCGAAAGCCATCTACCCGCATAGCGCCTACAAAATGGCCTATTCCTAAGCCAACAGGGTCGGCCGGAGGTTGTAAAAATGCGACAAACGGAGGAACCCATGGCCCATAATTTGCTCCTGACAATACTGCCGAAAGTATATCAACCGTGGCGCTTAAACCAAACCCCTTGTGGCTGCCATGATCCCTGTCGCTGCCTAAAGGTAACAGCGCCCCTCCATTCTTTAAGGCATGAGGATCGGTTGTAATATTGCCGTTTGCATCCTGTATCCAGCCTTCAGGGACTTGTTTTCCGATACGTTGCGCAATCTCCAGTTTGCCGTTAGCTGCGGCTGATGTGGCCATGTCAATTACAACCGGCGGATACTCCCCGGCCGGAAAGGCATAGCACATCGGGTTTGTACCTAACAAACGTTCACTCGAAAATGTGGGTGCAACAAGCGGACTGGCGTTCGTCATGGCAAAACCGATCATATCTTTTTCAACCGCCATTAAACTATGATAGCTTCCAATACCAAAATGATTGGAGTTTCGTACCGACACCCATCCTGAACCATACTGTTGGGCCTTTTGAATAGCTAAACGCATGGCAAAAGGTGCCACTACGAGGCCAAGGCCAGCATCACCGTCCACTGTAGCTGTTGTCGGGGTTTCATGAACAATAGTGATATTCGGGTTGGTGTTAATTCGCTTACTTTCCCACAAACGTACGTAGCCAATAAGGCGGGCTACTCCATGTGAGTCGATACCACTAAGATCAGCCAATAATAGAACATCCGTAGCGAGAACGGCGTGTTCGTCGCTGCAACCCATACCCAGAAAGATGCTTTTGGTAAAGGCGCGTAGAGCAGATTCGGAAATTACCATCCACAAATATAGTAACCTTAGGCTCGGTAAAACTTACGAAGTTTTCAAAACTTCGTAAGTTTCCTTTAAAAGTGCCTTAATCCAACTGCTTTAAAAATTTTAATCCTTCGTCCCACTCGCCATAGCCTGATGAAACGTTGATGTGGCCGGCTTCTCCAACGGTAATAAACTCGCTTTCCCAGCTTTCTGCAAATTGTTTGGCGCGCTTAAATGCCACATAATAATCATTGGTACTGGCAACCACAATGGAGGGGAATGGTAGTTTAATTAAAGGAACCGGTGCAAAGCCGGTAGTACCGGGTGGATAGGTATCGGCTTCCGTATCACTCGGACCAACTAACAGCACCCCCTTAATTTTAACATTGAACCTTTGTGCCCAGTATGCGATGGTGGCGCAGGCAAGGCTGTGACCGACCAAAATTACTTCTTTGGGATCGTGATTCTTTACTTCATTGTTGATGGTCTCGATCCAGTCAGAACAAACCGGGATTTCCCATTCTGTTTGTTCAATGCGTTTAAAATTAAAACGATTTTCCCAAATTGATTGCCAATGCTGCGGGCCCGAATTGCCCAGGCCGGGGATGATAAGGATGGTAGATTGGAAGTGCATAAATGGTTTTTATAAATTTTTATATTGAAAAATGGCAAGAATAAAATTTAAAACTTTTTATAATTATTTTTCCAATAGATGGCTAAAAAGCCCCATTTTGTATCTTTAAAACCATTTAGTGCTTGAATAGACCTGGTCTCCACCATGCGTTCATTATGTCCGTTAATTTTATAAATAAAAACTCCTTGCTTTTCATCGTCGCCGCAATCTCTTCCAGAAATGTTACCTATTTTGACAATTTTGTAGTTGGTTATTTTATATAAATCACTATCCCAATCACTGTCTGCGCAGCCACTTCTATGATAGGAATAATAAACATTTGTGTTAGGAATTCTTATTGATTCAGGATAATCAGGAAAATCTTTTACCTTAATAAAACTTTTTGAGCGCTTATCATAAAGAATTAAATCACCTCTATCAGGTATATTGGATAAATATTCGATATATAAATCTTTATATCCGTCCCCGTTAAAATCAACAAACTCAAATTTGCCGAAAGCTTCATAGTCCAAGTGGAGTTCGTTTTTTCGTAAATGGAGCACAGTTTTTCCAATGGACGTTTTAATTGATATAGATTCATCGTCGTTAAGTACAGCATGGTAAGTAACACCGTCGACTTTTGCAGTAACGCTGTCGGCCTGAGCATTTTTTTGCTTCGAAATAAACAGTGAAATAATAGAAAAAATGAGGAGAAACGGATTCATTACGAATATTTGACCCTAATATAACCTTTATTTGATTTGAACAAATAGCAGCATTAAACCAATATTCCAAACCTCATGTCAAGGTTATTGATTGTAATACTATTTATAACTAATTACTCCGTCAATACGGTAAACTTGAATTCCAACGGTTCAAAGTTTTTTACCAGTTCATCAATAAAATTCTGTCCCCATTTTACGTAAAACAGGCCAAAGTTTTCGTTGCTTCCTGGAGGGTGACCTTGAAGGAAAGATGTAACCCCTAAATTTTTAGCGGAACGTAAGTTTAAGTATTACGTTAGATGTCCCATCCGCACAGAACATATTGCCTGACTTGTCAAAAACCATCCCATAAGGTGTCAAAGAAATCGGGGCATTAGTCGGACCAAGTACAGATGTGCCTAAACTGCCGCCGGCAAAGACCGATAACACTCCAGTGGAAGACAACGTTTGTATTTCGTTGTGATCGGGCATACCAATATAAAGACGCCCCTCCCTCACTGCCAGCAGTGATTGATCCAATCCAATAATTCCCCGGGCAATAATGGTTGTGACTACTCCCCCGGTGGTGATTTTTCTTATTTCATTAGTGCCATAAGAATCTTCCACATATATGGTACCGTTCTTATCAACCGCTATTGCCTGGGGATTGGCAAATGACGCCGAGTTGCCAGTGCCGTCAACTGATAAATAGTTGCCGCTTCCTGCTACGGTACTTACAACGCGATCCGGAGTTATTTTACGGACCAGGTTACCAATAAGGTCGGTTACATATAGGTTTCCACTTTGATCGAAGGCCAAACCGAAGGGGAAATTAAACGTAGCATCGGTACCTCTGCCGTCTTTTGATCCGGAAACATAAAGCCTTCCTGCAAATGTGCTTACTGTACCATCAGGCGTTATTTTTCTTATCTCCTGGTTAGCCGCATCTGCAACATAGAGATTGTTATTCGCATCAACAGCGAGGCCCTGAGGGCTGTTAAAAGATGCTGCCGACCCTTTCCCATTTGTAAATCCCAATTGTCCTCCGGCAAAGGTGGTTACTGTGCCATCCGGAGTTATTTTTCGTATTGAATTGGTGATTGGGTCTGTAACAAATAAATTGTTTAAGCCGTCAATAGCCATATTAACTGGTGTGTTAATAGAGGCGTTGACGCCGACCCCATCTAAAGTGGCTGGGTCTCCGTTGCCGGCAAAAGTAGTCATAAATGCTGTTAATGAAGCATTGTAAGGAGCTGAACTTACATGCAAAGAATTACCGGCCGTAACGCGATCCGGAGCTACATTTGAGTCGTTTTTTGAACATGATGTAATTACAGAAAGTAAAACAAATAGAAAAAAATGAATCGCTGGGTAAGGTTTTAATTGGTTATTGTTCATGAGTGACAAGGGTTTATGGACAAAAATAATATCTAAAGATAATGTTTGTTTTCCATTTACCAAATGAAAGAAAAAAAAGATAATATCCAGATTACTCGGTCAATACAGTAAACTTAAATTCCAGCGGCTCAAAGTTTTTTACGAGCTCATCAATAAAAGTTTGTCCCCATTTCACATAAAAAAGGCCGAAGTTTTCTGTGCGTTCCTGCAAGCTGTCTTTTGGGAAAAGATCGGCTTTAATATGTTCAACTTGTTCTAACCTTGTATGAAAATTTCTTTTCTCGGCTTTTATTAGTTTCTTCTCCAGGTTATCTATAGCGTGTTTAAGCCGGGCTTGTACGGCATCGGCGGATGGTGCAAGGGTAGTATCTATTTTTGATGACCTTGATTTTATTTTTTCAAAAACACAGGCCAGTTCCCGCCATTCTTCAGTAAGGCTTAAATCGTGTTGGCTATGCTTTTTTATCCAGTCGTTTTTAATGTTATCGGTGCTTTTAAAGAGTTCAATTGCACTCAAATCCATCTTAGCAATTTTCGAGGCGGTTTCTTTGCCAATCACCAATCCGGAGTTGCGAAGGATTAGGATAGGAAAATCAACCTTATAATGATCGAAATTTGATTTCAGTTCCAACCAATAAACCACTTCGGCACCACCGCCGATGTAGGCAATGTTTGGTAAAATACATTCCTGGTAAAGCGGTCGCATTACCACATTCGGACTAAACCTTTCGGGATATTGGACAATTTCCTGCTTTAGTTCTATTTCCGAAAAGCTGATTTCGCTGTTTAATACCTTGTACCGGTCGTTCTCAAATACAATACGTTCACGCAAGCCATCCAACAAATAAAAGAAATTAATTTCGCGTGGATTTACCTGTATATGTACGCCGGCTTTTTCCAGCTGTTCGTTGGTGGCACTAATGTTTTTAAAGCTGTTTTGCTCAATAATGTCCTGTTCAATTATATTGGCAAATTGCTGTTTGAAGCGATGGTCATCGGCATCAATAACTACCAGCCCATATTTACCAAACAACGCATTTACAAGATATCGTGTAGCATCGGCTAACTTTTCAAACTTAGTATAGGCGGTTTCTACAATGTCGCCAAGTTCTGTTGAATGCCCGTCTATACCTAAAACGCCTTTATATTGATTTAAGGCCTGCCGCATAGTTTCGGGATTTATACGACCTGTAGCGCCAGATGCTTCATACCACCAATGCACTTTTTTACCGCCGATATTGGTGTAATTTATCTCGGCAAAATCATGATCTTCGGAAGCCATCCAATAAACCGGAACGAAATTTTTATCGGGGAATTTTTCTTTAAGCTGTTGCGATAACTTAATAGCCGTGACAATTTTATAAATAAAAT
>DASXMZ010000557.1:0-2410 GCA_036495385.1 Mucilaginibacter sp.
TGCTGATCATACGTTTTACCCGTTGAAGCGACATGTTTTTTCCACCCGGGAAGCCCATCGCATAGGTCGGAACCGACGATTGGTATTCCTCGCAGGAAAGCAACGCGCGGATATAACTTACTTTATTATTGTTCTGCGCCAGAACGAGATCGTCGCAGCAGTTTTCACGTTCGGCTTTGATCAGTTTGGATACCCAAAGCACTGCGGGGTTAAAGAAGAAGACGATCTCCATAAAGCCTTGCAGAAAATTAATAAGATAGTCCCTGCGGCGGATATGGGCCAGCTCATGCACCAGGATAGCTTCAACTTCTTCGACGCTCAAAGCGTTAATAAGCCCAATTGGGATCAGTATAACCGGTTTCAAATGACCGATAACCATCGGCACCCTGGCTATGCCCGATTCCAGTATGCGGATAGATTGCCTGATATGCAGTTGTTTGGCTAGTTGCAAAAATTTGCCTTCCCACGTTTTGCTGACCGCGTAAACGCTCGTCTTTTTTAAATGATATACCCCTTGCAGCCCTACCGCCATTTGTACGCTTTTGGCGCAGATGATCAAAAACCAAATCAAAACGATGGCATTATAATGTGTATTTAAATAAGTGGTCACCGTTTGGGTAATGTTTTCGTTCGCGGGTGGCTGCACTTGCGAAGTAATGGGTTTTACGGAAACAGGCGGCGCTGTTACAAGGCGGGCCGCTGGAACTTCGTTTGAAGTTGTTATCGCTTTGCCAGCGTTATGATCTGTTATATAGACGGTAGCGGGACTATTCCACCCTGCCGGCTTTTGAACCTCATAAATAAAAGTGGCTGTTGCGCCAACAGCAAATAGCGTAAGCGCGCCGACTAATAAATTGTAACGCATTGCTGCACTGACATTTTTTGTAAAAACCATGATAAGCCCGGCTATTACCGCAAGCGCAATACCCTGCCATAACGAGTGCAGTAATGTACTGCACAATGCTTTTATCAGCTGGTCGCTTTGCAGCCAACCGGTTTCCGTTAGTTTCATAACTTAGGTTTTAAATGTTGTTAATCTTTTTCCAGCTTATTCAGCAAATCACGTATTTGCTGTAAGTCTTCCTTCGATGTCTTTTTGTTACCGAGTAATTGCATTACCAGCTTGCCGGTAGAACCCTGGTACATCGAATCCACAAAACGGTTAAGCAAATGGTCTTTTGTTTTCTCCTCCGCCTCGGCCACATGATAAATGTGTTTCATCTGGCTTTCGTCGCGGCGGAGGATGCCTTTGTCCGCCATGATCTGCATTAGCTTTAGGGTGGTGGTATAGTTTACATCCTTTTGCTTAAGTAACTGGTTGTTTACTTCGCGCACGGTTGAGGGCCCTTTTTCCCACAACACCTGAAGTATTTCCAGTTCCGATTTGGTTGGGTCCAGTCGTTTATTTTGATCTTTCATAATAATTTCAAAACAAACATAGGAAAAATTTCGTACGAAACAAATATTATGTGAATTTTTTTCAGATTTATTCGAAAGCGAAGTGACGGGATAGAATATCTGGAAAAAAGATATATCCTTTCGTGCGATAGGGAGAAAGCTTTACGGACTATGCTTTGAGGTTATGCATGTCGGACTAAAGATGGCGGCAAAGATTTCCCGATTTCGTTCGAAAGGGCATCGGGGGAGCGGCACGTTGAGAATAAAACCCGAACTTGGAAAGATTTGGCTACATTTCGAAAGTTGTCAAATCTAATCGTTGATCTTCAAGTCTGCCTTGCCTCAATCAAATCCCACAAATTGCCATACAAATCCTTAAAAACTGCAACCGTTCCGTATGCTTCCGCCTTGGGTTCATGCACAAACGTGATCCCTTTTGCCTTCATTTCATTATAATCTCTCCAAAAATCGTCGGTATATAAAAAAAGAAATACCCTACCACCGGTTTGATTGCCTATGCGGCTTTTTTGTTCGTCACCAACGGCTTTTGCCAGCAGTAAACAGCATTCCGCTGCACCTTTTGGCCTAACCAATACCCACCGTTTGCTTTCGCTCAATGGAGTGTCTTCCACCAGATCGAAGTTTAATTTCTGTGTGTAAAAAGCGATGGCTTCGTCGTAATCTTTAACAACCAGGGATATGTGGCCGATGTGCTGTTTCATAAAAATCTGTTTCGGAAAAAGTTTGATGTCTAATGAAAATAAAAGATACAAACAGTAATTTTATCCCACCCGGATTTATCAACAATTTTTACCTCGATTTTGATATTGACATTAATTTAATTTAATTGTTAATATAATATGAAATTGTTAACAATAATTCATATTGGTTAATATACTTATAATTTAAGGTGTTAATTGCGTATCTTTGATTATTGAAGACAGCATCTGAAATGAGCTGTTTATTTATAATTAAAAAATAATTTTTATGAAACAAGGACTTTTAATAGATA
>DASXMZ010000558.1:0-7242 GCA_036495385.1 Mucilaginibacter sp.
TATGGGGCTCTTTGGCCGGTTCAATGTTGCCGTTGTTGATGAAAAAGCTAGGATTAGATCCTGCAACGTCGTCGGCACCATTTGTGGCTACTTTGGTTGACGTGACTGGCTTAATAATTTATTTTAATATAGCACTAATTGTGATGCATGGAATTTTACACAGGGGACATATGCTGAAATAAAAAAACCTGCCATAAGCAGGTTTAATCATCATAATATAGTTTAGTTTGTTAGGTTATATTTCAAATGAAAAGTCTTCGTCAGCTGTTTTGGCAACTTCAGGCGCCTCGCTGTATTCGTATCGTTTTTCAACTACCTCCTGATTTGCTTTGATATAATCTATTGTATCCTTTAAGCCTTCTGCAAATTTTTCAAAATCCTCTTTGTATAAAAAAATCTTGTGTTTAATAAAAACCCCGTCTTCCAGGCGTTTTTTGCTTTCGGTTATCGTAACATAGTAATCATTTGATCTCGTGGCTTTTACATCAAAAAAATAAGTCCTTTTTCCGGCCCGGACTTTCTTAGAAAAAACCTCTTCACGCTCTCTGTTTTCAAAATCTCCCATATATATTATTTAGTGTACCTAGTTTTGGTTGGCATAAATATAAATAATTTTTCAAAGTACAACTACTAAATAAAATATAAATAAACTTTTTATAAACTTTTTTGCACAATTTTATAATTGTCAGGCATTTTCTTCCTCTTCCAGCAATTGCTTTTCATACAATTCAAAGTAGGCACCTCTTTTTTCCATTAAAAAGTTATGGTCTCCGTGCTCTATAATTTCGCCATTTTCCATCACTAATATTTTGTCGGCGTTTTTTATCGTCGAGATACGGTGCGATATGATAATGCTTGTTTTACCTTGCATATTACGCCCGAGGTTATTTAGTATTTCTTCTTCGGTACGTGTATCCACGGCCGAAAGACAATCATCAAAAATAAGTATCTGTGGGTGCTTAACAATGGCCCTCGCTATGGATACACGTTGTTTTTGGCCGCCCGAAAGGGTAACACCACGTTCGCCAATCAGGGTTTCAAATCCATTTTCGAGCTCCATTATATTTTTGTAGACCGCTGCATCTTTTGCCGCCTGTTCAACAAGTGGCATATTTAATATATCTGCGCTAAAAGCAATATTGTTAGCGATAGTATCCGAAAACAAGAACACCTCCTGCGGTACAAAACCAATCTGCGACCGGTAGCCCTCAAGGTTAAACTGTTTAATTGATTGTCCGTCAACAAAAATGCCCCCGCCAGTGCAATCATACATCCGCATAATTAAATTAGCAATAGTAGATTTTCCAGACCCTGTGCGACCAATAATAGCCACCATTTCGCCGGGGTAAGCAGTGAACGTAACTTTTTTTAGAGCATGTATGCCTGTGTCAGGATAAGTAAACGACACATTATCGAATTTAATGGTACCTTCAATAGCCTGTTTGGCAACATTTGGCGATATGATTTCGGGCTGCTGATGCAAAAACTCGTTTATCCGTTTTTGTGATGCCGCTGCGCGTTGTATAAGCGAAGTAACCCATCCCAACGCTATAACCGGGAAAGTAAGCAGGTTAAGGTAAACTATAAATTCGGCAATATTACCTGATGTGATATTGCCCTTCATTACTTCAATACCGCCAATGTAAATGGTTATAACATTACTCAAACCAACCAACAATAGCATTAAAGGATAAAATAAGGCCTGCACTTTTACAAGCTCCATCGAGTGTGTTTTATAATTTTCACTCTCGGCGGCAAAACTTTTTCTAACATGCGCCTCGCGGACGTACGATTTAATTACCCTTATCCCCGAAAAATTTTCTTGCACAAAACTTGACAGTACAGATAAACGTTCCTGTATTTTTTCACTCCGGAAGTTGATGATATTGTTTACGTAATATATAATTACCGCTAAAATGGGTAAAGGCATTACCGAGAATATAGCCAGCCGCACATTTACGAAAAGCATAGCGTATATCACCATCACAAAAAGCACAACGGTATTTATGGTATACATAATGCCAGGCCCAAGGTACATCCGCACGCGGGTAACATCTTCTGTTACACGGTTCATTAAGTCGCCGGTATTGTTGCGGCGATAGAATGCCAGAGATAATTTTTGATAGTGGTCGTATATTTCATTCTTAAGATCGTACTCGATGTGGCGCGACATGAGGATAAGCGTTTGTCGCATAAAAAATAAAAACTGGCCGCGGAGCAGCGCAAGTGCCAATACCAGTAAGCCAAAAAATAACAAGCTTGAACCAAATATTTTATAGATTATTGTCTGACTATGGAAACCTGAAAAAAGTTGATAAATGCTAATGTTTTCAGTTACAAGATCGAATGCAACCCTTATCACCTGTGCCGACAATACTGCGAAAACATTTGATATTGCTACAAAGAGCACCCCGGGAATAAGCCGCCAGCGATATTTATAAAAAAATTTATTGAGGTATGCGAGATCCTTCATAGTTGGGAGTCCGAAAGTCCGGAAGTCGGTAAGTCCGAAAGCTCAAAAGTAAGTTAATGAAATTGGTTTTTCAAGGAAAGTGGCATCGATTCTTAGAGTATAACCCAACCTTCTTTTAAAAAGGTCAAACTTGAGTCTTTAATAAACGTAGTGATGTCTGTTTGCGATGTTGCTGATTCGTTTGTCAATTCAATAAAGTACACCGTCTCAAACGGTAAACCTTTTCTCCACAACCGAAATCTAAATCTCTTTTGTCGCGGACTTTGGGATAGAAATTTTAATTCTTCAAAATTTGAAATGGTTAAACTATCGATCCTTGTAAGATTATAAAGGGGCGCTATTTGGCTTGATTTTACAGAGTCCGATTGTGGTTCAATTCTCGGTTCAGATTTTATAATTCTTATTTTGATTTTTGGCTCAGATTCATTGAAAGTTTTTTCAACCAGAAGTTGTGGATAAAAAATTCCTTTTTCAAAAATTATTTTTAATTCAGGCTCTATATAAGAAAGGTTCAAAACGGCACCGTCATAGTTGTAAGCATCTTTACTAGGGGTAATTTGCCCTTTGAATCTTAAGAATTCTTGCCTTTTATATTGGGTTTTAAATAGTTGTTCTCCCCAATAATCTTCTTGTTCACCTTGATTTTTAAATGTCGGTTCTGTTGATTCTTTTTCGTTGGAAGATTTGGGTTTTGCTTCTGACGTTAGTGTTTGTGCTTTCGCCGAGTTGAATATAATATTTATTAATAGGATTATGATAAAAATTCTCATGGTTTACGAAATTCAACCTAAATAAAATTATGATTTATAATTAACAGGTTTATCTGGCCGACGTCAATTTAAAATATCGAATAAGTTCGGCCAACCCTGGTCAAAATTAAATGAAATAAGTAAATCTAAAAGTTAAAAAGCTGCCAGCACAGCCAAAACTTTCGGAATTTCCAACTTTCTAACCCCTTAAAAAACAATTAGCTTTGTCACAATAAAAAAAACAGCTACTTTTGTCGACGCTATCAAAAACATTTACTTTGTCACCTCTGATGCCTGCAACAAAATCGGAAGAATCAATATTTAGCCAGCTGGAAGCTTTTGGGCATAAGAAAGTTGTATTCTGCAACGACCCTGAAACGGGACTAAAAGCAATTATCGCTATCCACGATACTACACTTGGGCCTGCGTTAGGAGGTACCCGTATGTGGGCTTACAAAACTGAAGCCGAAGCTTTAAGCGATGTGTTGAGACTGTCGAAAAGCATGACCTATAAAGCATCTATCGCCGGGCTTAACCTGGGTGGCGGCAAAGCCGTGATAATCGGCGATTCGCATAGAGATAAAACCGAAGCCTTGTTGCGCAAGTTTGGTCGTTTCATCAAGAACCTGAACGGGGAGTTTATAACTGCTGAAGAAGTGGGCACCAACCCCAGGGATATGGAGTACATAAGGATGGAAACCCAATTTGTGACAGGAGTTCCTGAAACAATTGGCGGGACCGGCGATCCTTCCCCCATAACCGCTTTGGGGGTATTTATGGGGATAAAAGCTTGCGTTAAAGAACTTTATGGAAATGATAACCTTACAGGAAGATCGATTATTGTTCAGGGAATAGGGCAAGTGGGAGAAAGTTTGGTGAAACTGTTGCGTGACGAGAATGCAAAGGTTTATGCAAGCGATATTAATGAAGAAAGAGTAGGGCAGGTTGCCAAAAAATATGGGGCTGAGGCAGTATCAAACAATACAATTTTCGATATTGACGCGGATATATACTCGCCATGCGCGCTAGGAGCAACGATAAACACGCAAACAATTAGTAAACTTAAATGTAGCATTATTGCCGGTTCTGCGAATAACCAGCTGGAAGATGAAAATATTCATGGGCAAATGCTGCTAAAAAAAGGAATTTTGTTTGCCCCTGATTATGTTATCAATGCCGGCGGTATTATCAATTGTTACTCGGAGTTAATGGGTTTTAGTAAAAAACGCACTTTGCAACTAACCGAAAATATTTATGAGGCAACGCGCAATGTTTTGAAACTTTCAATGGCAGAAAGCATTTCTACCATTGAAGCCGCTAATAAAATAGCCGAAAAACGTATTGCCGATATTAGAAAAGTTAAATCATCATACTAAATAGAAAAACAGTTTAAACACACGTCCGTCGATTGACGGGCTAAATCGTTCTTACCACAATGTTAAATCGCAGACACCTAAGAGTAAAAGTTTTACAGTCGCTATACGCGTATCATCAATCAAATAGCGGCGACATCAAACAGCATGAAAAAAACTTGCTGCTGAGCGTAGATAAGGTATACGAAATGTATATCTGGATGTTATCGCTTATTTCGGAAGTTGCAGGCTATGCTGAAGCTGATGCCCAGGAACGAGCAAATAAGTTTTTGCCAACGGCCGAAGACCTGAATGCCGACGTTAAGATATTAAGTAACAGGTTCATTCTTTCGTTGCAAAAAAATAAAGAGTTCATAGCTGCGTTAAAGAAATATAAGATTGCCTGGGATTTTGAGCCTGAGTTAGCTAAATCGTTGTTCATTGTTCTGAAAAACTCAAACGAATATAAGGAATACCTAAAAAAGAAGGACGATACGCTGCATTCTGATAAGGATATTATAAAATTCATTTTCAAAAAAGTAATCCTGAAGTCGTCACTAGCCGAACAGGTTTTTGAAGATAAATTTATTTATTGGCCGGTTGATAAGGATGTTCTGCAGGCATTGATAGCGAAGACATTTAAAAACTTTGCTTTTGACGATGCAGAACAAAACAAACTGGCAGAAGTTACCGGGAATTGGGAAGAAGACAGGGAGTTTATAGTAAATCTTTTTGAAGAGAGCATAAGATACAATAATGATTACCAGGAGTTAATTAGTAACAAAACGCAAAACTGGGAGCCTGACCGTATTGCGATGATGGATACGCTGTTAATGAAAATGGCCATCGCCGAGTTTATTAACTTTACTTCGGTCCCCGTGAAGGTTACTATTAATGAGTACCTCGAGATATCGAAGGAGTTTAGTACACCTAAAAGTAATTCATTTATAAACGGTATATTAGACAAAATTTTATCCGAACTAAAAGCTCAAAATAAAATAACAAAAGTAGGTAGAGGACTAATAGAATAAAAAAATGAGAGCACTATTTTTTAACTTATTAGCTGCAGGCATGTTACTATCAGCCTGCAACCAAAATAATGGTACTGCGGCAAACGTAACCACTACTGCAAATGCGGCGAGCGCACCGGTAATGAAATTTGAAAAGGAAACGCATGATTTTGGCAAGATCAATTCAGGTGATAAGGTTACTTATGATTTTAAGTTTACCAATACCGGTAAAACACCATTGATTATTACCGACGCCGTTGCAACTTGTGGGTGTACTAAACCTGAGTGGCCGCATACGCCTGTTAAACCTGGTGAAAATGGAAACATCCATGTTACCTTTAATAGCGCCGGCAAAAGCGGTCTGCAGGATAAAATGATTACAATTACCGCCAATACGAACCCTGCGCAAAATATGGTGCACCTTATTGGCGAAGTGGAGATGAAATAAAAATTATATAAATAAAAATGATAGCAACTATTCTGTTACAAGCAGGTACAGGTTTCGGTACTCAGCCAATAATTATGTTTGGCTTAATAGCCATTGTGTTTTATTTCTTTATGATCCGTCCGCAGGTAAAAAAATCAAAAGACCAAAAGAAATACGTTAATGAGTTAAAAAAAGGCGATAAAGTAGTAACCACAGCTGGCATTCATGGAAAAATAGCCGATATAACCGATGCTTATTTTTTGGTTGAAGTAGATAATGGTGTAAAAATAAGATTTGACAAATCTGCTATATCTTTAGAAGCTTCAAAAGCATTGAATACACCTCCGGTGACCACGAAATAGCTAAAAGGTAGGGCAGGTAAAAGGCTAAAGGTGAAAGGCAAAAGGTATTTGATTCCCTGCCTTTCGCCTTTCGCCTTTTACCTTTCACCCTTCCCCTTTAACCGTACTTAAATGGCAATAATAAAATTATCTGCGGCTGAACGCCGACGGGTATCAGCGTTTTTTACGTGCCTGGTATTAGCCATCATTGCCTGGATGGTTACTGTTTTATCCAATCCTTATAAGTACGTGGTTAAGGAAGTTTTAATATTCAAAAACGCTCCGCAAAAACGTGCTTATCATCACCTGCAATCCGACACCGTAGACGCAACGGTAAATGGCACCGGCTGGGAAATGCTCTTTTCTAAAATGAGTATCCAAAATAAATCCATCACTGTCGATTTGCGGACACTTGAAAACAAAAATTACGTGGTGCTTAGCAATCAGCTTGATGCGATAAACAACAGAAAGGAAGTAAATCAACAAATAACAGGATTTAATCCGGATACGCTTTATTTTGATTTCTCAAATCGGAAAGAAAAAAAAGTGCCTGTACATTTAATATCAGCTTTAAGGTTTGAGCATCAATTTTCTCAATCGGGTAATGTGACTGTTAAACCGTCTTATGTTATCATAAATGGTCCGGGCGAACTTATCAATAAAATTACCGAATGGAGAACAGATACCTTAAAGATGGATAGCGTTGGCGAAACAATCAGCTCCCTTGTGAACTTACAACCGGTTAAGGAAGGAAATGTGAATGTTTATCCCAAAAGTGTCCAGGTAACTATTCCTGTTGATGAATTTACTGAGAAAACCCTGTTGATCCCCGTTAAATTGATAAATAACGGCGGCGACAACGTAAAAATATTTCCACAAAAAGTTAAAGT
>DASXMZ010000559.1:0-6373 GCA_036495385.1 Mucilaginibacter sp.
TAAATTGCTGTCCTGCTATACTTACTATTGCGTACATTGTTTGTTAATTATTGTTTTAAAATTCGAGGTGCAAATATAGGGATATATATTTCAATAAACAATACCCACTTTATTTTTTCAATCTGGTCTCAGCCTCATCCAAAACCTTCTGAATTTCCTTTATCATTTGCTTGTCGGCGTCGACCAGCCTTTGAGGGCCCCCATAATTCGCATCATAAATTACTTTTTTATTTTTACGGGCGTAATCGAACTCTATGACATAACGTGCGGGTTTTTCACCGTTAATCCTCGAGGTGTCATAAGTGCGTTGATCACTCGGGAAATCCCAAAAACCAAGTTCTCCGGCTTTCCGGTGTAAATACAACAGCTCGCTTTTCTTCAAAAACATTTTTAATTTAACCAGGGAGTCGCGTTTATCAAGGTACTGGTATTCGCCTGTCACAGAATTATATTTATTAAGGAGACTATCCTTTGTCCCGTATTGGTACTGAAAAGATTTGAATTCGGTAAACTTATAAGGTGCGTTTTTAAATACTCCTGCATAATAATATACACAGTAAAATAAAAACGGAACAATTACGGTTAGCGCGAGGAATACTTTTTTTGTTTTATCAGACATGGGGGGAGTTAGTGAGTTGGCGAATTAGTGATTTAGTGAGTGGTATTATTTAATGATTTAGCGAATTAGTTAGTTTTGTAATAGTTAATTTATTTTGATGATACAGTTTTTCTGGATGGTGATGCGATTTTAAGAATTTGATTTGCTTCATCGGAAAGATAGTTTAATTGCTCCGCGGTCACGACATCTGCTTCGACTAATATTTCCATCCAAAAAACTGATTCGTCCGCTTCTTCAACAACGGTCGATAGCTTTGAGTGGAACTCAGCTTTTGATCTTGCCCGGCACGCAGCTCTGTAATTCGCTCCAACGGATGACGAAGATCGAAGCAATTGCCTTCCAATAATCTTCGCTTCTTCAGTTTTGGGCAAAGTTCTAAAAAATTTTATATTGTCAACAACAAACTTTTTGGTACGACTTCTAAAAGCTTCAGCAAATTCAGTATTTGTGTCATTTCCCATATTAAAATTTCAATTATTAAAAACTCACCAAATAAATAACTTAAATCACTCACTAAATCACTAATTCACCAACTCACCAACTAAGAGAGCTCCCCCTCCCACTTACTAACAACTGCTGTTGCCATCGCGTTACCCAAAACATTGGTTGCTGAACGGCCCATATCCAGTATCGGATCGATACCTATTAATAGGGCTAAACCTGCTTCGGGTATATTAAAAAATGATAGCGTCCCGGCTAAAACAACTAATGCCGCTCTGGGCACACCTGCTACGCCTTTGCTTGTTAACATTAATATCAGCAGCATAATGAATTGTTGCCCTAATGATAAATGCACATTATAAGCCTGCGCGAGGAATATTGATCCGAAGGTCATATACATCATCGCACCATCAAGATTAAAAGAATAGCCCAATGGCAAAACAAAACTTACAATTTTATTACTGCAGCCGAAGCGTTCTAATTCCAGCAGGACTTTTGGATAGGCCGCCTCACTGGTTGATGTTCCGAATGCGACCAGCATCGCATCTTTAATGTAATTTAATAAAACAAATACACGCTTTCCCAATACAAAAAAGGCAGCTAAAACTATCAGTAGCCAAAGAATAATTAGCGACAGATAAAATTCCCCGATAAAAACCGCATAAACGGATAATATTCCCTGCCCTTGCTTGGCTACAATAGCAGTTATAGCGCCAAATACCGCTAAAGGAGCAAACTTCATTACATAAAGGGTGATTTTTAATATTACCTGCGATATAGCATCCATAGCTTTAATCACAATCTCCCCTCTTTCGCCAATTGCTGCCGTCCCGATCCCAAAAAACAAAGAAAACACAACTATCTGCAAAATTTCATTGTTGGCCATCGCTTCAACAAAACTTCTTGGAAAAACATGGCCTATAAAATCTCGCAGCGATAATGCCGTCTTTTTTATTTCGGTGGTTAAATGGCTGTTAGGTATAATGAGATGAAGGCCTTTTCCTGGCCCAAAAAGGTTAACCATCAGCATTCCCAACAGCAATGAAACAAGGGTGGCGCCTAAAAACCAAAGCAGTGTTTTTCCACCAATTCGACCAACGGTTTTGATATCTCCAACTTTGGCGACACCAACAACAAGCGTGGTAAATACCAGCGGCGCTACAATCATTTTTATAAGTCTCAGAAAAATATCGCTTAAAATGGTGAAGCCTTCCAGTTTGTCGTCACGCAAGTTGTTGTTTTCGTTAAGGATATTGAGCTGGGTAGCTCTTTGAAGTTCGAGCTGTTTATAAGCTGATACGGTTGTGTCGTTTAAATTACCGAGGCGGGCATCAATATTTTTAATATTGACTTCGGCAGTAGTTATCTTATAATTGACGGCGTCAATTACATAAGCATTGTATAAATAGCCTGCTATTATACCCGCTATAAGTGCTACAAAAATATATAAGGCGAGTTTGCTTTTTTGCATTTGGACGGTTGTCCCGCAAAGCTACAGAATTTGTGCAGGAGTTGTCGTAAAGGTTATAAGGGTTGTAGGAGTTGTAAAGGTTGCAAACGTTGTAGAGGTTATAGAAGTTGGCTTGGCTGTAACAACTCCAACTCTTACAACCATTTTTAACCTCTACAACTTATTACGACTCTTACAACTTTTCTAACTAAGGTGCGAACGTAGCATCCAGGCCAGTTTTTCGTGAGTTTCCATTAAGCCAGTGATGAAATCGCTGGTGCCATAGTCCTTGTATTTTGATGCGAAAGGGTCGATATTTCCTCTTATAAATTCGATGATACTTTCGTGATCTTCCAGCAGCTCTTTAATAAAAGTCATGCTGTCGTTTTTACTGTCCAGTTTTTCTGTCAAATGAGTAAGATCAAGAAAACTCTTTAGTGTCGCGGGAGCATAATGGCCAATGGTACGGATCCTTTCGGCAACGCTATCCATAATATCGTCGAGCTCTTCGTACTGGCTTTCGAAAAATAAGTGCATGGAGTGAAAATCCTTACCTTCTACATTCCAATGTGCATTACGTGTTTTAGTGTATAATACAAATTCGTCGGCCAGTAATTTTACCAGCTCATCCGATACTGCCTTACGGCTTTCTTCCTTGATTCCAATTATTGTTCCCATTTAATAGTTTTTAATGTTCACACAAAACTAAAAAATCAAACTACTAATCAGAACATAAAATTCTCATAATAAAGCTATATTTTCTCAACCACAACTGCGGTCCCATAAGCCAATACTTCGGTTACGCCCTGTAGCACATCATTGGCATCATAACGCATGTTTATAACTGCGTTTGCCCCGCGTTCCTGGGCATGCTGTACCATAAGCTCATAGGCTTCTTCCCTGGCTGTTTCACAAAGTTCGGTGTATATGGTATTCTGTCCTCCTAATATGGTCTGCAATCCGCCCATCACATTACCACCTATCCCGCGCGACCGTACGGTAATGCCCCTTATAACTCCTAGTTGCTGGGTAATCTTGTACCCTTCTAAATTGGTGCTGGTTGTAACTAACATGATCATTATTTTAAAGGTTAAATTTCAATATTTTATATTAGATGTTAACGTACACAATTTGTTACCTGTCGTAAACAAAACTCCAGCAGGCTATTGCTATGTCCAAACAAAAACTATCGTCCCGTTTTCTGCGTTCATAATATTTTCTTTCCCATACTAAACTTCAAGTCGAATCAGTTGTCAAATAAGCAATGAAAGATTTATTTAGAGGATTTTTGATAATTGTTGTTTTATTTATTTGCACCCGCTCATACGGCCAGCAAGCGGTAAGTACACCACAATTCAGGCGGGAATTCCTGGAAGATATTAACCATATCCGACAAAAAGGATGCAACTGTGGTACGGCCTATATGCCACCAGCCCCGTTGCTTGTGTGGAATTACCAATTGGAAATTGCAGCGATAAACCATGCCCTGGATATGTCTTATCATAACTACTTCAGTCATACCAGCAGGGATGGCCGGAATATAAGAGACCGTTTGGCTGGTGTTGGGTATACGATGAATGGTTATAGAAGCTTCCAGATTGGCGAAAATATAGCCATGGGCCAGGAAAGCATTGCCGAAGTGATGGAGGGCTGGTTTAAAAGTGCAGGACACTGTAAAAACCTGATGAATCCAGGTTTCAAAGAAGTCGGTGTTGCCGAATACAATACCTATTGGGTACAGGATTTTGGTGGAAGAGAGTCTTTTACCGCCGAGCAGCAACGTTTAATAAAAAGCGGCAGAGCGAGGGTGGTAGAGAATAAATAAGTTTGCAGTTATCAGTGGGCAGTTTGCAGTGGGCGGTTGGCATTAGCCGGCTTGAAGTAAGCAGTATTTAACGTTCAAAGTGTTTTTCACATGCCAACTGCAAACCGATAACTGCAAACTATCCACACAAGGTAACAATAATGTTATAATCACTGCATTTAGGTTTAATGCACGTAATAAAGATCATTAATTCGGGTTTTTAAATTGTGATTTACAAAAAGGCTTAATTTTTGTGAATCGATAAAATAGCTTCTGATAAATATAATTTGTATTATCAAGCTGAATAATATAAACTAACATCTATGTATTCTTCATCTTCACAAACATTAAAATTCTCCCACTCCTTCTTGAAAACCAAATTAAAAGCGCTCATCTTTTTTTTGAGCCTTTTGCCTTTTTTGGCTAAGGCCGACGGATTTAAGTTTAAGATTAAAAACACCACCAAAAATGTAGTGAGTGTTTTTTATAAGATCAGTAAAAAATCGGGAGATTTTAAGATACGCCCGCTGGCAAAACTTGCACCTGGCGAAGAAAAAATAAAAGAAGTATCTGTTGGTAAAAGCGATACAGTTTCATTTTATGGCCAAAATGCCGAAGATCAAACATCGGCAATCGTAAAAAGAGATTTTGAAACTCTCAGTGAACAAAAAGACGAAATTTACTATATTCCTATCATTATTCCGGAGCAAGAAAACACCAGTTTTGAGTCACTCGAAAATTTGAGTTTGCAGCTTGAACATAATAAGGTGCTGAACTTTTTGTTAAAGATGGATTCCTCATCTATGAGCAGCTTATCCATGCTGGAGAATAATTTTCAAAACGTTTATCCTTTGGGCACCTTCGTTTTTGTAGACACTAAAACCAACCGGTTATTAGTGCCTCCCCTGGAGCCTTCGTATTGGAATAACAGCGAAGATTATTTCAGCACACAAGATAGTTTATATGCCATGGTGAATAATAACCATGCGCTGCAGGCAGGAGCCCGGATCTCATTTATTGCAAAACTATTCGATTCGTTAAGGGTAAATAATGCAGAGGAGCTGGAGTTTAAGGGCAAGTTGTCGCTACTAAGATGGAAGCCAGGCCCCAATGCCAATATATACCAGATACTAAATGATAAAGCGATACAGGATTTTTTGAATACCTGCTACAACCAAATTGATAATCCCGACGCTGAATACCAGCATTACCGGCTTTATTTCCTTTCCTCGTACGAACGGATCGATAACCTCGAAATTTATGGCAAACAGTTTTACACGTTCGGGAATGAGGCTGATGTATCCATTATGAGCAGCGGTAACCCGGGGTTTCAATTACTAAGCACAAATTTGGGAATGCTTTATACTAAAAATAAAACGTTAAGTAATTATTATTCGGTACAAAATGCGGTATTGCGTACCAAAGCGTACGATTTCACTTCGCTGTTGTTTAACGGCTTTAAGAATAGTGTGAAAGATAAATTAATTGATGAATCTTATCGTATCCAACACCACCTGGTTGCTGCAATTATCAGCGAATATTCGGGTCTGGTGGATTATAATCCAGATCCGACGAAGTTGAATCTTGCAACATTGAACTCAAAGGATACCAGCTCCGCCTTAACTCCAATAATTACCACTGTAGGTAATTTACAGCCCTATCTTCCCGAAACTCCGGATACCGCCAAACAAGCTATTGCAGCGGGAAAAAACAACCTGGTAGATGCTTATAATAACAAAGTGAAAATATTTAACTCCCATCTCGGTAAGATAAACAGCCTGATAGCACAGCTTAATCAAACCAACTCAGATATAGTAAAAATGGCGAACACCACCAATAATGAATACAGGAGTTATACTAAAAACTCGCCGGGCTTACTGAATGAGATTGTGGTGAATAACAGCATCGTGCGGAAGGAATGATTGGCAGTTTGCTGTGGGCGGTTGGCAGTTGGCAAGTAGCAGTTGGCAGTGGGCGTTCGTAGTTGACCACAGCTTTGGCGAGTAAAAAATAATCGAACCTAACAACCCGCTAACTGCAAACTGAAAAACTACTCCTT
>DASXMZ010000560.1:0-6918 GCA_036495385.1 Mucilaginibacter sp.
ATATGGTTGCGGTCTGCGGTGAAAGGGGAAATCCCGCTGGATATTCTTAAAACAAAAACGCGGATGGTGTCGAATATCGGGCCTATTAAAATGGCAAGTACAAGCGAAGGCACCGAACTAATCGCGATCGAACCGCCGGTCGCGCTGTTGTTTACTTCCATAAACTTTAAAGCCATTACTGCTGATATTAATCCAATTAGCAGGGAACCTGTATCGCCCATGAATATTTTTGCCGGAGTAATATTAAATCTTAAAAATCCGATAATGGCGCCGGCCATTGCAAGGGAAACCGCAGCTAACTCATATTGCTTAATATATATAAACAATGCACCAAAAGTTCCATTGGCGATAATCCCGGTGGTGGCTGCCAGCCCGTCAATTCCGTCGATTAAATTAAACGCGTTAATTACAAGTAAAATAATAAAAATAGATAATCCGACACTCAGCAAGTATGAAAGCTGATATATGTCAAATACACCATACATACTGGTTATACGTATGTCGCCGAGCGTTACCAGGATTGCGCATGCAATAAATTGTATTAAAAATTTTGTAATTGAATTTACTCCGGCAAGATCGTCCTTGAGCCCCATTGCAAATAGAATTATGCAAGCGGTAAGTAAATAATTGATGGGTAATGATTTATCAGTTACGCAAAACATCAGCGCGGTAATGGTGAAGCTAACAAAAATGGCTACGCCCCCAAGCCGCGGTATCCCATGATCATGGGATTTTCTGAAGTGACCCAGGTCGTCCCCTGGACAATATGTCATTCCCTGGTTCTTCAAATTAATTACCGGCCTTAGCACAGGCCGCGCTATAGCTATAGCCGTTACCATAGCACAGCTATTTGGTTTAGCCGGCTTTTACGCTTTTTTCAAAAAAATCGGTTTTACGCCATTCATTTCAGCCCTTAGTGTCGTTTTTATAATCTGCCAACAGGCGTTTGCGGTTCCTTATGTTTTTTATAATGGCGGGGAAGTGCTCCTCTTCGCTTTTGAAGGTTGGTTTTTATATGGCTGCACCACTTTACAAAAGCCAGGATTAAAGCTTGTATTATTTATGTTGTTTTGCGGCTGGATAGGCTTCTTTTTAAAATCATCCTTTATATGGATATATGCTGCGGGCTCATGCTACCTTTGGGTTAGATTATCTTCAACAACTTTCGGCATTTTGGAATGGGTAAAAAAGGGGTTGTGGATTGCCATTCCTGCAGGCATATCACTAGCATGTATTTACATATTCTTTCTGTCAAAAGGGCAAAACCCAGCTTCCGCTTCACAAGGATTAAAATTAACTGTCGAAACTTTTGCATTTCCGTTAGCATCCCCTATGCTGTCAGGCTTTTCCTTTGATGATCTGGTCAATGGTCTAATTTTTCATAACGGGAAACCAATATTCAATCCCACTTGGAGCATAGTTATACTAATTATACTCGCCTTAGCGAGTTTACTGTTGATTATACGACTGATTCGCTCGATACCAAATAGAAATTATGGATTAGTTTTATTTGTTTTTTACGCGGTCGCATTTTTATTTTTTGGATTTGCATTTTTGAGGCAACTTTCAATATCCTACGAAGCAAGGCACTTCCGTATAATTGGGTTGCTGATTGTGCCCGGGGTTATTTATTTAATAAGCAGGCTCAAATTTGTTTATCAATTGATTTTTGGAGTGCTATGCCTTGCTATTGCATGCGTCAGTTTCACCTACTTGATAAAAGGATATAAGGTAAATAAAAATATAAACGCGAAAGGCGTCACCGGCATTTCACAGCCTTTTATCGATCAACCTTCATTGAATCACATAATGATGCTCGATAAAGAAAACAGGAATGCAACTTTCGTATTTATCAGTATTGATTTGGGCCTCGAAATAACCAATAACCGCGTTATCACCTTACCAACCATTGGCGACGATCTAAAAATTGATATAGATGATTACCGCTACGAAGGCCATGCCGGGCCACTATACATCATATTGCCCGAAACTTATAACGGGCCTAAAGAAAAAATGATCATGAAGTCATTCCCCGGTTATAAAGGATTTTATGTGTCAATGTTAAGTGACAAGTATGTATTGTACTCGGCGAAGTAGTTGAATCTGCGTTTTCCTGTTGACACTATTAGACAAAGTAAATGGCGGTTTACAGTTTGTTAATAAGATTTCTTAGAATAGGATTAAAGCAAAAAAAGTTCATTTATATTTTACCTTAAAACTTCGATCTCCACACCCAACGATAGTTCAGCCCTTATTTTCATTTCTAAACGGTCTTGCTATCTGGGCATTCAAAAAAGCAGCAAGGATTTCATCCCCCGATAAGCCTTTAACTTATACCACCAGCTAATTCCCCTTGCTGCCATTTCTTCGTCAAGTCCCATTATATTCCGCAAAATCCTTTGAACATTTCTCGCAGAACTGTTCGCTATTTAACGTTTAAAAAACAGCAAGCAATTAATTCACATATTAAGCCTATAAGCTTTGAGACCTGGTTAATTCACCTGCTGTTATGGTTTGCTGAGGCTGATAATTTCTGATAAAACACCGATCCTGGTTTACACAGGCAAATATCCTCAGTACAAGTTTATTCCGGATCGCGTTTACTACAGCCAATTTTGGCTTACCCTCGATTTTTGTCTTTCGCTCATAGTAGGCTTTCAATTCCGCATCTATTCGAAGCGAACATAGCGCGCAAAGATGCAAAAGCGATTTCATCTTCCTATTCGCAATAGGTGATACTTTTGCTCTGGTAACTTTAAGTCCTGATTCTTTTTTAAAAGGGACAACCCCCGCGTAACAAGCAAATTTCTGCGGGCTTTTGATGTCCCGGAACTCGTTGGTGCAAACGATTATCCGTACAGCGGTAATTATTCCAACACTTGGAACGGAAGTAATAAGCTCCTTTAACCTTCTTAGCCGCTCGTCAGAATCAATCAACTTTTTTACTAATAATTCAGCATCTAACAAATCCAGCTTGACTGCGCTAATTGTTTTATCGAACAACTTTTCATTGTTTTTTTTGACCACCTTAGACACAAAGCCAGATTCTTCTTTTAGCGCTGTTGACAACGCAACGGATACACCCAATAACCGGTTTCTGACGGACAATGCGTTTGCCAACGCGAGCAACTCTGGGCGCCTGGGCTTCCAAAGTTTAATATTGTCCTTATTCTTTTGGACATAGCAAACGATCCGGATAGCATCGATTTTGTCATTCTTGCCTCTTATGGTTCCCAAGGACTTTTTTATTTGCAGCGCATCTTCTACTATGACATTAGCTTTCAGTCGTCTGAAAACAGAAAATAGATGATTACAGTAGTAGCCTGTATGCTCCATGCAGAATACAGATTTTCCAATCGTAAACCCTGAGTACATTTTAAGCTTGGTTATGAAAGCAAGTATATCAACGGGTTCATTTTGACCTTCCTGGTGACAAACTAATTCCTTGCCATACATTACCGCGTAATCAAGTTTATTTCTCGACACGTCAATACCTATAAAATAAGTGAATTTTTTAGATCTGGTTTTCGTGACTTCTGTCATATTATTGTTTTGAAAATTTACCTAACTGTTAAAATTGCCAAATTTCGGCGGCCCGGTTTTTACTTCCGCCTGACAAAATAACGGCTTAGTTTTAATGTACCGAACCGCAGATAGTTGTATTTTACATATAACAGGTTGTTTTATATATTCGCATTTATTCGTACTTTTAATTTATGACAGAAACTAAGTCGCATATCGGAAGAAAAATCAGCAGAATTCGCGAACTGAAAGGAATAAAGCAAGATGCGTTGGCCACAGAACTTGGAATCAGTCAGCAGGCTGTTTCTAAAATTGAACAAAGCGAAGATGTTGATGATGTAACTTTGGAAAAAGTAGCAAAGATTTTAGGTGTGGTTCCTGATGCGATTAAAAACTTTAGCGATGAAGCAGTTCTAAATTACTTTAATAGTTTCAACGACAATAGCACGGGGGCATTTAATAATTTCAATTGTAATTTTAATCCAATAGATAAAGTCGTGGAACTTTATGAACGCTTATTAGAGTCGGAACGTGAAAAAAACGAATTGTTGAAAGCTGGACATCGAATTACAAAATAATTAAGTGGCAAGTGTTCGATAGGATAACTATAGAAGATTATAATATAAATTGCAAGATCAATCGTAATAATTTCTTTATAAGATTGCCCAGCGGGAGCTGACTCGTTTCTTCTTTCAGCTTCAGGTAAAACGACTTAATAGCAGCAATATCCTCTTCTAACTGATATCGTTTTGATTGCTCCTGCACTTGTATTTCTTTAGTGCTCATCGCAAACAACCTTCCTTGTTTCGTTTTTTTCTTTTCCGCTCGCTATCGATATCCCTTGGACTTGAGAAGTGGGCTAGGCCCTCTATTCAGATCAAATAAATTTTACGAGTTCAACTATTTCGATTTTCGTCATCTAATTTCTACTCACGCAAATTTTTGTCATTACAATGTAAATAGGCATCAACTCGAAATTATTAATTTTAGCACTAATGATAAAATTGTAAATTAGACACAATTAACTCCTACCTTAACATTATAGAAATGAAAACAAACATTAACTTTCAAAAAGCAAGTTTCAAGGATTTCGAAAATATTCCAGACCTGAATGCCTTTGAGCGGGCCAGTGTATTTCAGGAATTTACCAACTATATGGAAGAAAACGGACAAATGAATTTTCGTTTTATGACCAGTAAAAATGGTTGTGGCCCGGAAATGTGGGTCACATCGCCATTTAATAAAATTCCTAAAAAGTGCGTGAGCCTTGTATCAAATGACTACCTGAATTTTACCCAGCATCCTGCCGTTAAGTCAGCTGCAATAGAGGGTATTAAGAAGTACGGAACAGGTGCCGGGGCCTCTCCTCTAATTGGAGGGCACCACGAGTACCATGAGTTGTTGCAAACGAAAATCGCATCGCTTTTTGGACGGAGCCCGGATTCTGCTTTGATCTTTACCACCGGCTATACCTCAAATAGCGCAGCTCTTTTGGCTATTCTTAAAAATGAGGATGTGGCAATTTTGGATATGGCCGTACATGCAAGTGTTTATGAGGGCTGTAAAGAAACAAACCTCAAAATGTTCCTGCATAATGACCTAGAATCATTGGAGCGAATTTTAAAAGAAGCACAGGTGAAATTTCGCACTAGATTGGTTGTGATAGACGGCGTCTATTCCCAGGATGGAGATTTAGCCAAAATGAAGGATATATTAGACATAACCAAGAAATACGGCGGGTTCTTGATGGTTGATGATGCACATGGAATTGGCGTTATTGGTAAAAATGGTCGCGGGCAATTGAGGTATTTAACCTTTTAGACAAAGTAGATATAATATCAGGCACACTTAGTAAAGCATTCGGCCACATTGGAGGCTTCGTCGTTTCCAGCCCTGAAATGATAAATTTCTTAAAGTTTCAATCCAGGCAGCAGGTGTTTTCTTCCACCTCGACTCCTGCCGCAGCCGGATTGTTGAAAGCGATTGATTTGATAGACGAGGAGCCAAAATGGCGTAACATGCTTGCGGAAAATGTTCAATACTTTAAAAAAGGATTAACAGACCTTGGCTTAAATATCGGTAACACAGAATCCGCAATAATCCCTGTCAAGATAGGGGATCCTCATAAAACCGGTGATGCCGGACGTTTACTCCTTGATGCGGGAATCTACGCGAACACGATCGTTTATCCCGGAGTGGCAAGAAAGAATGCCAGGATCAGAACAAGCCTAATGGCGACACATACCCGTGAACATCTCGATAAAGCATTAAACGCATTTGATTATATAAACCAAAAGTTGCATATTTCCAGTATTTAAATACTGAATTATGGCAAAGAAAATATATAATGGTGCAAAAAATAGTAAAGAACGTTCCATGCAAAAACTCGTCGATGCGGTTGGCTGCATTATTAGAACGCAGGGCTATACCGGATTAAATTCATTAAATATTGCCAAAGCCGCAGGGTTAAACAGAGCGCTTATTAATCTGTATTTTGGAAGTTTAGACAACCTGGTAGAAACTTATGTCCGCACAAAGGACTATTGGGTTGCCGCTTCTGGAAATGCAGGTGAATTAATGGCGGAGAATAGAAATCAGGATACCAGGGATATTTTAGAATCACTGCTTACCAACCAGCTTGATTATTTTTCCAGGGAAGAAGAAATGCAAAAAATAGTATTGTGGCAATTAAGTCAGCGAAGTAAGATTATGTTTGAAATTGCGGAGGAACGCGAAAAATTGGGCGCAGAATTTTTTAACCTCGCCGATCCTTATTTCGAAAATACGGATGTTGATATCAGGGCTGTTGCGGGTCTTTTGGTTGGGGGGATTTATTATATGGTTTTACACGCTAAATCTAATGACAGTTTATTTTGTCAAATAGACGTTAATTCAAAGACGGGCCTTGACCGCATGAAAAAAGCAATTAGTGAAATTTTGACTGACACGTATAAAAAGGCCGCAGCCGCTAAGCGCAAACACGACAATAACTAACAAACTAACTATAAAAAATCAGAGAGTTATTTGAAAAACCGGAATCGCAAGCCGCCTTGGTGAAACAAATCATTTCTGATGTAGCAGCTTATAATGCAAGCTGCAACGATAAGCTGATGCCTAATTTGTCACTCGATTCGAATATTGATTCCATAACAATGTGATAGAAGCTTTCATAGGAAAGGCGTTCGGAAAAACTATGCCAAAGAGTTTTTAGACGAGGAAAATTATATCAATTAAAGATAAAGTTAATGTAATGAAAAACGCCGCACTGGAACTGGACAATTATTTTAAAAAAAATTGATTGCTAACTCTTGCGTTTGTTTAGAAGAATTTCGACTTTTTCCCGTTCAACTTTAAGAAGAGTTTCGTATAACTCAACGATTTTTTCAATGGGGTTAT
>DASXMZ010000561.1:0-5221 GCA_036495385.1 Mucilaginibacter sp.
ACCCATTTTTTCCTATCGCTCCATTGTTTAAGCTGTCGGGATAAGGGTAAATAGTTTTCGATTCCTTTATTTGTTAAAGCCAGGCAAGCCTTCTTTTCGGCCCGAGGATATGTATAAACCGGATACCACTTACAGGTAGTCGTCGTTCTGAGACTTAAAGCCATGATATAAAAGCTATCCTTGTTACTTGAACCAACGGGAAAAAAACCGCCATATCTTCTTTTTGTCGTCAATATAATATCCCGAACTTTGATAACCGCTGTAATCAGAATAATAATAATAGCGGCTGCCGTGACTTTCCCCTGTAAATTTCGTAGTATAATATCTTGAATGTAAAATATCTTCAGCAAAAGCATTTACCACAATCACCGTATTCTCTAAATGATATTCCTGCGCTACTCGTTGTGGAATTGTAGCCGCGTTAAATTTAGATTTTCCCGAACGTATTACAAAAAGATTAATATCACTCATCCTGATCAATGGTATCGCATCTGAAACTAGTCCAATTGGGGCAGTATCGATCATAATAAATTCGTATGTCAGTTTTAGTTCAGCAACTAGTTTTGCCATCCTTTCAGAATGTAACAATTCGGAAGGATTGGGAGGTACCGGGCCAGACGTAATAAAATCAAGGTTCTTTTGTGATGAATTCGTTATTATGTCTTCTATAGAACATTGACACGCCAAATAATTACTTAAACCTATATCATTTGCAGAATCAAAAGTTCTATGCATCTTAGATCGACGTAAATCGGCTGCTATCAAAATAACTTTTTTATCAATTAGTGATAAAGTACTGGACAGGTTGATGGCTACAAACGATTTTCCTTCACCGGCTACTTCTGAAGTAACACAAATCACCTTGGTCTTTTTATCGGGCGCCAGGAAGTTTAAATTTGTACGGACCGAGCGCACAGATTCGGCAAATAACGATTTGGGGTGGGTAATAGCCAATATTCTTGAGCTAAACTCGTCAAGCTCTTCAGGAAATTTTCTTATTACTCCAATAATGGGTATTGTTGTAAGGCTTTCAACGGTCTCCCTATCATAAATATTTGTATTTAACAATCGGATCAGTACAATTGCACCAAAACCGATTGCCAGCCCTAAAATAACGGCTGTTCTGCGAATCGCAGGCCCATCAGGAGACACAGGTGAAAAACTTGCATGCGGCACGTCAATTATTGTTGCACCTGACAAAATTCCAGCGCTATTAATCTGTGCATCTAACTTTTTTTCTGACAAAAATGAGTATACCTTATTGTTAATCTCATAATCGCGTTCCAAGCTTACGATATCACGCTGCGCTGATGGCAGTGCTGCTATTTGTTGGTTTACAGGCAATAACTGATCCTCTAAATATTTTATTTGATTTTTAACGAATACTATAGAAGTGTTGATGCTGTTTATTGCATAATTTTTGGCCCGTAATATCTGTTGATTTAAATCCAATATCGGCTGAGAGTTATTATTGTAAGTTTTCAACAACGAAATTTTTTGTGAAATCAGGTCATTGAGATCTAAAAGAATTTTATCCAATTCCGGATCCATCACCCCCCCCATGTTAAAATTTAAATTTACGTTGTCTTTTCCCTGTATGATTTCATCTTTAAGGTCGTTGAGAGTATTCAGTTGAGTTTTTAATAAAAAATGTTGTGATTCAATTTCTTTGGCTTTACCCAGGATAATTTCAGATGCTGAACTTAAATCTGTCATTTTATTTGTTTGCTTATATCGCGCCAGGGAGTTCTCCGACCCCTTTACCTGACCAGCCAGGTAGTCGAGTTGACTGTCGATAAACTGAATCATTTGAGAAGCAGATTGCGTTTTACGATTGCGATCGTAATTCAGATACTCTTTCATTACTGAATTCAATATGTCAGCAGCAAATTGGGGGTTTGCGTCTGTTTCCTGCAATGACATTATATTTGAATTTTTAACAACCTCATTTGTGCGAAGACCTCCCCTTATTCTGTCAACAAATTCCTCAGCCGTATTTAGTTTAAACAGATAGGCAGATGTTTTCGGAATATCCCCCGGATATTGTATACTAAAAGCTGTGGGACCTATAGTAAAAGGAACATTGTAATGAATTATTCTTTGAATTTTTATTCCGGAATTTTCATATCCTATGCTAAAAGAACTTTTATTTATGGGTTTAAAAGTGATCAGCTTATTAAAAAAATTTAAAGTGTCGAATTTTAACAACGAGATATTGAGCGGTTTAACGGGGTATAGGTCATTTGTGCGATTCAGTACCCGGCCCACAATAAAAAAGCTTATACGGTAATCAAGGTGTTTTACGGCGCTCAACAAAAGTGGTGTACTTTGTAGTACTATCGTTTCGCTTTGAATTTTCGATACGGCAGGTCTGTCATTATTCCCCGGAATACCTACCAGGTCTTGTATTTCTGATTTCTTTTCCTCAAACTTAAGTGTGCCAGATGTGGCATAGGTTTTAGGGGTATACCACAGGTAGACGTTGGCGATGATCAGACATATTGCAACTGATCCTAATATCCAATACCAACGGCTAAGGATAATTTTGCCAATTTTGAAGTAATCAACCTCCTGGGTCAATAATTTAGGCTGAGGCTTATTATTTTCTTCCATTTCAAAGACGGGAAAGCGTAATGACGATTAGTACTGTATTCAATAATAACAGTACGGGTTGAACTATGGTTGAAAAGCTTGAAAGGTTGTCATTGCGTATAGCACGTTTATTTTGCGCAACATAAATTATATCTCCGCTTTTAAGTATGGCTTTCGGATCGTTTATTGATACAATATCATCCAGATTTATTTCGATTACCTGGGGATTTTTTTCGCTTCCGCGAATAATCTTAATATCTTTTTCATTTGCCTTGTCGGTAAGTCCGCCGGCTTCTCCTATAAGTTCCACCAAAGTTGTTTTATCCTTAATCAATATATAATTCCCCTGCCCTTTTATTTCACCAAGGATTGTTACTTTCAAGTTCACTATTTTTAATTCTATTATAGGATCTTTGAGGAGGTTTTTACGATAAATATCTTCAATAAGTTTCTGTGCTTCGGACCTCGTTAATCCGGTGACGGCTACATGACCAATAACAGGCAAAGCTACCGTTCCATCTTCTTCTACCTGGTAAGTTTGTCCAAGCGAAGTAGTTGCACCTGCACTTGAATTACTAATAGTTAGAGGAGTTTCGTCAACTATGTATTTAATATTTTGCAGGTTTCTTACCTGTAAAATGTCTTGTGGTTTAATCTTGTAGTAGTATGGACTTAAAGCGCTTTTTTGAACAGTGGTATCGGGTATTGATTTTATTTGTTCAAAAAGTGGCTGATATTGTTTTTTAGAACACGATGTGAAGATTAAAAGTATCGCTAAAATAACATAAATATTAATTAAAAGACGCGTCCACATTTTTTCTGTCGGGTATTATTTTTAATCATTAATTAGGATCGGCGCCAAAATTAAATAATTTTGTGACTTTAACAGTATTTTTACTTTGTCGAATTTAAAAATTTCTCTAATTACGGTTTCTTACAATGCCGAAAGCACTATCAGCCGTTGTATTGAATCTGTTATAAGGCAAAATTTCAAAAACATTGAGTATATAATCGTTGACGGCGGTTCAACAGATCAAACCGCCGAAATAGTAAAACGGTATTCTTCACACATCAATTTATTTATATCAGAAGCTGACAATGGGGTTTATGACGGCATGAATAAGGGTATCAGAATGGCAAGCGGCAATATAATAGGGATGCTCAACGCCGACGACTTTTTTGCTGACGACGATGTACTTTCTATGATTGATAATGCATTTGGCCAGCAGCGTGCTGAGATTGTATACGGAGACCTGGATTATATCGATTCATCCGGTAAAACTATACGTAAGTGGAGGTCCGGAAAGTACTCATCTAACAGATTTAACTACGGCTGGATGCCACCCCATCCTACTTTTTACTGTAAACGAAGCCTGTTTGAAAAGTTTGGATTTTACAGTCTGAATTATGGAACCGCTGCAGATTACGAATTGATGTTGAGATTTATGTATTTGAAACGGGTAAACGCTTATTATTTAAAAAAAGTGATGATAAAGATGAATATTGGAGGAATGAGCAACAAGAACATCGGCAATCGCGTAAAAGGGCTTGCGTTTGATTTTAAGGCAATGAGGAATAATGATATTTCGCTTCCGTTAATTACATTAATATTCAAGCCTTTACGTAAGGTAGTGCAATATTTTTAGCTTCCTGATTGTTAATATGTTCATGATGAGCCTTTCGACTACTAAATAATCATTAGTTAATTGCGTATTATTGTGTTGTCATTTGTTCTCCTAAAAATAATTTAAATGGTGGATTTTTTACATAATTTTCCTATCATATATTACGTTTTTATCGTAATATTTTCTATCCTTATAACATCGTTGGCTATTCCGTCAATTTTGCATGTGGCCCGTTCGCGCCATTTGTATGATGATCTGGGTCATTTTAGAAAATCCCATGATCACGGGATACCACGACTTGGAGGCGTAGCCATGTTTGTTAGTTTCACGATTACCGCGCTGATGTTTTGCGTAACTGATAAATCATTACCCATCAATTATTTACTTACCGCTTGCATCATTCTATTTGCAATGGGGTTAAAGGATGATCTTGCCGGAGTAAATTCCAGCACCAAATTTTTAATACAATTTATTGCCTGTTCAATCCTGGTAACGCTGGGCGACATCCGTATAACTAATATGTATGGTGTATTTGGCATATATCAGCTTTCATACTTGCTAAGTGTCGGGCTGTCTATTTTTATTATTTTACTTATAATTAATGCCTTTAATTTAATCGACGGAATTGACGGACTGGCAGCCACCACCGGGATTATAGCCAATGGAACTTTCGGTGCATTGTTTATATATATTAAGCAATATGAGTTAGCTGCAGTTTCCCTGGCAATGGCCGGCGCCATTATCGGATTTTTAAGATTTAATATTACTCCGGCAAAAATATTCATGGGCGATACAGGTTCCCTGCTAATTGGATTAATATCAGCAGTAATGGCTTTAAAGTTTATGGAAGTAAACAACAGCGTGACCGGCGGTTCGATCGCGATTAGTTCGGTGCCTTCGCTTGTACTTGCCATTT
Organism: Mucilaginibacter sp.; assembly: GCA_036495385.1. Taxonomy (GTDB): domain Bacteria; phylum Bacteroidota; class Bacteroidia; order Sphingobacteriales; family Sphingobacteriaceae; genus Mucilaginibacter. The sequence goes on from DASXMZ010000561.1 coordinate 5,134, forward strand.
TAATAGGCCCGATATTCGACACCATCCGCGTTTTTGTTTTAAGAATATCCAGCGGGATTTCCCCTTTCACCGCAGACCGCAACCATAT
>DASXMZ010000562.1:0-4848 GCA_036495385.1 Mucilaginibacter sp.
ATTCTTTTCACGGAGTTGGGGTACCAGAATGACACCATAGATTTTGAGACCGTAAAGGCCGGCACGCTTCACGTAAAAAAGGATGGCAACAAATACACAATGGATTTCCCATCGAGGCCGGCAATTCCTATTGAACTGCCCGTTGGATTAGCAGAAGCTTTAAGTGAAAAACAACCGTTGGAGGTATTGAGATCGAGGGATTATTTATTGGTTTATGAATCTGAAGATGATATACGTGATATTTCACCTGATTTTTTTGCACTGTCAAAAATGGATACCGTTGGCGTAATTGTTACCGCCCGTGGTAAAAAGGCCGATTTTGTCTCTCGCTTTTTTGCTCCCGGTGCTGGCATACAGGAAGATCCGGTAACCGGCTCGGCACATTGTAATCTTATCCCCTACTGGGCGGCAAAACTGGGGAAAAATAAACTTCATGCCTACCAGTTATCGGCCCGGGGTGGTGAACTATGGTGCGAATTAAAGGGAGAAAGGGTATTGATAAGCGGCAAGGCAGCTACTTATTTAAAGGGAGAGATATTTGTGTGAAGTGAAAGGTGATGAAAGACTTACGAAATTTTGAAAATTTCGTAAGTCTGAAAAAGCATTTTCAGCTTTTACCTTTAAGCTTTCAGCTTTTTTAACTCCTCTGCCATTGCAGCGCCAATTTCGGCTGGCGATTCAACAACACGAATACCGCACTCGCGCATAATTTTCATTTTAGCAGCTGCTGTATCATCAGCACCGCCGACAATTGCACCGGCATGCCCCATACGGCGACCCGGAGGCGCCGTTTGGCCCGCAATAAAGCCTACTACAGGTTTTGTTCCGTTTGCTTTTATCCAGCGTGCGGCTTCGGCTTCCATACCGCCGCCAATTTCACCTATCATGATGATACCATGTGTTTCGGGATCATTCATTAACAATTCAACCGCTTCTTTGGTTGGCGTTCCGATTATCGGGTCACCGCCGATACCTATCGCGGTAGTGATGCCTAATCCGGCTTTTACTACCTGGTCAACAGCTTCGTAAGTTAACGTTCCTGATTTTGAAACAACACCCACATTACCTTTTCTGAAAATAAAGCCGGGCATAATACCAATTTTGCTTTCATCAGCAGTAATAATACCAGGGCAGTTAGGACCAATTAAACGCGAGCCTCTGCCAACTAAATATTCTTTAACCATTATCATATCCTTGGTAGGGATACCTTCTGTAATGCACACAATAACCTTGATTCCGGCTTCGGCAGCTTCCATAATCGCATCGGCAGCAAAGGCAGGGGGCACGAAAATGATGGAGACATCCGCGCCAGTTGTTTTTACAGCTTCCTGTACCGTGTTAAATACCGGTCTGTCTAAATGCAGCTGACCGCCTTTACCGGGGGTAACACCGCCAACAAGCTGTGTACCATACTCAATCATCTGCGAGGCATGGTAAGTACCTTCGTTACCTGTAAAACCCTGAACAATAACTTTGGAATCTTTATTTACGAGAACGCTCATTGATTTTAAATTTTGTACGGCAAAGCTAAAGTTTTTGATTGAATGTCAAATTAAAATTAACCTTCAATAAGGCCATCGACGTAAATAAATCGTCACGATTTTATTTTATATTATCTAAGTTACAATGGCAAATTCTATTATCGTAATCACCATTAATAAAAGCCATGTAGAAATAAAAATTAGTCCACTCCGTTTTAACTTCTTTTTGTCTGGATTAGCGAGACCCGGAACAAAGTAAGCCAGGGTAAACCCAAATCCTGTCACCGCAATAATTGCTTTTAATATAAATATCATAAGGTTATTTAAATATCTTCTTAGCCCCCTCTAAATCTCCCCCGGCAGGGGAGACTTTAAAAATTTTGTTTTTGTAAAATCCTGGCTATTCAATAAATTAATTAAAAATCCCCGGCCTTAGTCCGACGATAGGCGGATTTGTACATCAGCAAGCGCGAAGCCAAAGTCTCCCCTACCGGGGGAGATTTAGAGGGGGCTGGACCTGCTGGCCAAATTCCCCTTCACTTTTCGCAATCACAACAGTAGCAATCCCATTTCCTATCATATTAGTGATGGCCCTTGCTTCCGACATAAACCTGTCAACACCCAATAATATAGCTACGCCTTCGGCGGGAATAATCTTTATGGCTGCAAGAGTTGAAGTTAATATGATAAAACCGCTGCCGGTTACACCAGCCGCACCTTTGGATGTAATCATCAATATCCCAATAATAGTAACCTGCTGTATCAGCGTAAGCGGAATGTGGAACACCTGCGCCAAAAAGATGACCGACATAGACAAGTAAATGGTCGTTCCATCTAAATTAAAAGAATAGCCTGCCGGGATCACCAGGCCGACCACCGATTTGGAACAACCGAACTTTTCCATCTTTTCCATCATCGCCGGCAATACCGACTCGGATGATGAGGTACCGAAAACGATCAGTATTTCTTCTTTGATAAATTTCAGATACTTCCACAAGCTAAATTTATAGAGGTAGCAAATAAAATTTAATACGCCAAATATGAAAAAGATCGAGGTAAGATAAACTGACCCCATCAGCATGGCAAGGGGTTGTAATGTTTTTATTCCGTAAGTGCTTATGGTGTAGGCCATACCGCCGAATGCTCCTATCGGGGCAACCCGCATTACAATGCGCATAATATTGAAAAGCACCTGGGATATTTTTTCAAATGCATTAATAACCGGTTGTCCTTCTTCGCCCATGCGACTCAAACCAAAGCCGAATAAAATGGCAAAAAATAATACCTGTAAAATATCGTTTTTGGCAAATGCGTCGAATATACTGCCTGGTACGATATTGGCCAAAAAATCGCCCCAACGCATATCAGCGGCAGCTTTTTGATATACTGCCAGTTTAGAAGAATCCGCAGCAATGTTACTAACAAAGCCTTCACCGGGTTTTAACACGTTGGCAACTATAAGCCCGATAATCAGCGCCAGGGTGCTTGCAATTTCGAAATACAATAAAGCTTTACCTCCTACCCTGCCTACCTTTTTCATATCTCTCATACCGGCAATACCCAAAACAATCGTAAAAAAGATGATTGGCGCAATAAGCATGGTAATTGACTTAATAAAAGTCTGGCTGATGATTTTTGCGGTTGGCCCGAAAGACTTAAAGCAAAAACCGACAACAACGCCCAATAAAATGCCAATAATTACCTGGAAATTTAGGTTGGTTAAGAGTTTCTTCATGCAAAACAAGTATACAATTATATAAGAAATAAATAAAAGAATAAATTGCCTCACCCTGCCCTCGGTAACGCCTCACCTAAATCCTCTCCAAAGGAGACGACTTTAAAAAAGAGCGAAGTTAGAACCCTCTCCTTTGGAGAGGGCAGGGTGAGGCGCCAAATTTTAATTTGGAAATCCTTCATTGTCCCATTGTTACATTCTGTATTTTATGTTTTAAATAAATTTAAGTACGTTTGGCGAATGTGATTTTAATTACTAAAACTGACCCTATTATTTAAAAATGAAGTTATTTATTAAGAAACCTATAGCGCAGCTGATGGCTGCTTCTAAAGAGACGGAAAAGACGCTAAAGAGAACGCTGGGCGTTGGCTCTCTTATAGCATTGGGTATTGGAGCAATTATTGGTGCAGGTATCTTTGTCCGCACAGCAGCGGCCGCCGGCGAACATGCGGGGCCGGCAGTTACTATATCATTCCTTATAGCCGCCTCGGGTTGCGCACTCGCCGGCTTATGCTACGCTGAGTTTGCCAGTATGATACCGATTGCGGGTTCGGCCTATACCTATTCCTACGCTACCATGGGCGAATTTATTGCCTGGATAATCGGCTGGGATTTGGTGCTTGAATATGCTTTGGGCGCGGCGACTGTGGCTATAGGCTGGTCGCAATATTTTAATGAGTTTTTAAATACGTTCTTTCATTTTCATATACCGTTTGTCTGGTCGCATGCGCCCTGGGAAACCAATATATCCACTACGGGCCTTTATATAAATGAAGCCCATGGCCATGGTTTTATCAATCTTCCCGCCATTTTTATAGTATTCCTATTATCCATGCTGCTAATCCGCGGTACCGCTGAATCGGCTGCCGTTAATAATATAATAGTAATAGTAAAAGTTGCTATCGTATTAATGATCATCGCTTTAGGATGGCATTTTATTAATCCGGCAAACCATACCCCATATTTAATACCTGCCGATGCAGGATCTGTAAAAACCAGCACAGGCACTATTGATTATGCCGATACCTTTAACCATGGATGGCTTGGAGTATTGCGCGGCGCAAGTGTTGTGTTTTTTGCATTTATCGGTTTTGATGCTGTTTCAACTGCCGCGCAGGAAGCTAAAAACCCACAACGGGATATGCCTAAAGGCATTTTAATATCGCTTGCATTTTGTACCATATTATATATTTTGTTTTCACACGTTTTAACAGGTTTAGCTCCTTATAAAGACTTTTTAATCAAAGGTAAAGAGGCTTCTGTTACTTATGCTATCACTCAATTTATGCCTGGTTACGGTTGGCTGGGCTCTTTGGTAACCGTTGCTATACTTGCAGGTTTTTCATCAGTGATACTGGTAATGCTTTTAGGACAAACACGCGTATTTTATACCATGAGTACTGATGGATTAATTCCACCGATTTTTTCAAAACTTCATCCAAAATACCGTACGCCGTATAAATCGCAATGGTTATTTTTTGTGTTTGTTTCCCTATTTGCCGGCTTCATACCCGACAGGATAGTAGGCGACATGGTAAGTATAGGTACACTGTTTGCGTTTGTGCTGGTTTGCTTTGGCATTTTCATATTGCGTGGTACCGATCCGGGATTGGTTCGTCCATTTAAAACCCC
>DASXMZ010000563.1:0-3294 GCA_036495385.1 Mucilaginibacter sp.
ACCATGATGATGCCTACTGGTACCGCTGGTTTGGATGTGATAAGATCATTGTACGAAAAAAAGTATTTCAGCGGGAGTATGCCGAAGCAAAACTTGCGTTATACAGATATGAAAGTACGGTTTCTTGGTAATGATTATGCGCTTTTAACCGGAGCCTTTACTTTATATGGCAATAATTTACCTGAACGCTCAGGAAGATATTCGCTAGTGATGAAGCATACTGTGAATGGCTGGAAAATATTGCATGACCACTCGAGTTAATGCAGAAAAGATCTCCATACTAATTGCAAGTTGCGCTAATGCATCTGCGAGACCCGTTCCCGACTTAATATGAAAAGCAAAAAGACCCGCATATTTTCATTTCTTGTTGTTTGTTACTTTGTTTGTGCGTGCGTTGATGTTAGAACCAATCACCGGTTATCGCTAACCGACAAATCTGACAAGGAGATATCCATATTATATTCAAATCATACTGACCAAAGATTAACCGAAAATAACGTTGCCTATTATATAGCCGATTGGAATATTACGAAGCCTGATTCGTCAAGTGACATAGTGATATCAGGGGGTAAAGATGCATGGCATTATTACATAGAAAAGGGTCGACCGAAAAAATTGTTTATATATATTTTCGATACGGATACACTAAGAAAATATAATGGCAGTTATTCCATAGACGATATTGTTGGCGAGCATAAATATTTAAAATCACTTAGCTATTCCGAAAAGGATTTGGATAAAATTGATTGGAAAATAACTTTTAATCAATAATCGCCATTCGTCTACTCCCCTGGATGATAAGTTCTCTCAGCATGCTTCAATACATCACTTTTATAAAATAGCACATCCTTAAACTTGCCGTCAATATATCCTTCTGCTTGGTCTGTATAGTGTTTTGAAGTGGGATCGAAGGATTGACCGCCTGTTACAATTGTTTTTGCTGTGATGTGTTTGCCGAACTCAACTGCTGCTATAAAACTATTGCCCGAATACCCATAACGCTTTCTTGTATTCATTGTACGGCTCTGGAATGATGGCAATTGACCAAATGCCGAAGATGTTAGCCCAACCGGTATGCTAGGCGAATTATCATCAAATGTAACCCCATCTGCAGGCCTTTGATAGCGATTGATATCGCCCCATTGTACTTTCCAAGTGCCATATCTTTTTTTAAGATCGTCTATTACTTCAGCTAAATTGTCGACGTAATGCCTCGGGGCAATATTTTTCACCATGCTGCTAACTCTTTCTGTTTGGTAAGTACTCTCTTCCGAGGTTTTCGCTGTCGGAAGTAGTCGCATCATCAATGTCCCCCATTCAACTGCTAAAGTGGTTGCGACAGAGTTAGTCGCTGAGCATTTATCCCATTGTTTAAGGGCAGATATTGGCTCTTCGAGTTGTAATTTTGCGGAGTCAGGATCCATTTCATAAGCTTGAAACAGTTTGGGAAGTAGCACGTCAAAAGCTGCAAGGTAATGGTTGTAACCTTTCGCAATCAGTTCATCCAGCGTAATATCTTTAGCATCACTCAATAGCTTAATTGCATTTACTGCACGATAGTTTTGTCCGTCCGGTGCCATGTACGACGGATAATTGCTCTTATCCGGACTACTGGTACCCGATGAAGTAAATGGCGTCGAATTACAATTTTCTATCCAACCGGTCTTCGGATTATAAACATGAACTATTTCATCTACTTTATGAAGGCCGTTCCATTCTGTGGCTTTTACACTGCCATCAACGGGTAATGTCCAATCTAATTTCGGATCGCGTTTAGGCATAAAATTACCGTACCAGAAAGCTATGTTACCCTTGTCATCCGCATAAACTGTATTATTGGTACCATTGGATAACAGGCCCATAGCCATTTTATATTCACTAAAAGTACTTGCTTTCGTAATAAGCCACGATTCAAGCAGCGCATTGTACGAACGGTTGTTAGCCTTTAACGCCAGCCATTTGCCATCCCGGCTGCCTAATACAGGCCCGTGATGGGTATAATAGCCGGTTATGGTTTTATGCTCAATGCGGTCGCCCTCTTTTACGTTTAAAACCAGGTTACGGGTAGTAACGGGTTTCAAAGTTCCATCATATTCATAATACCATTTCCCATCCTTTTTACTGACCTTTTCTGCATACAAATCACCCACATCGGCATTACTGCTGGTATGCATCCAACCACAGTGCTGGTTAAAGCCCTGGTAAACAAAAAATTGTCCCCAGGTAACCGCACCATAAGCATCTAATCCTTCATCGCTAACTATCTGTACCTCACTGCGAAAGTAAAACGGCACATGCGGGTTAATATAAAGCATGGCGTGCCCCGATGCTGATTTTGAAGGAGCTATTGCAAAACCATTCGACCCGATTTCCCTTTCGTCAATATCCGGCCTGTAAACAGCTCCTAAATTAATGCCGTTACCACCGTAAAAATTCTTTGTTTCATTTATGCTGATGCCCCCGGTTACAGTCGCGGAAACGCTGCCATCGGTGAACATTAAGGCGTACCACGGTTCAAAGTGCTGAAAAACAGCGGGTTTAACTTCCGGGTGTCTGTATAGATAATAGTTCACACCGTCGGCAAAAGCATCCATTAATTTTTTAAACCAGGGTGCGCTTGTTTTATAATCTTTAATGGCGTCGGCGCTATCAGCTATGAGTTGCAGGGTGACATCGGTATACAGGTTTTTTTCACCATCAACCTCCGATTGCTTTCCCAACTGGTATAAATAATTTTGCTCAATGCCTTTAAAATTATCCTCGCATTCTGCGTACATGAGCCCAAAAACTGCATCAGCATCAGTTTTACCATAAATGTGCGGAATTCCCCAGTTATCGCGGATAATAGTTACCGTTTTTGCCTCCTTCTGCAGCCTTTCAATTTCTTTTTGGGGGTAATTGCGTGCAAGTAAAATCACCGGAAATAAGAGTAATACAACGGAAATTAAAGATTTGGTCATAGTAACAACAGTTTTACTGGATTATTCGAAATCAATTTAGCAAAATTTTGCATTTTTTTATATTAAATGTTATTTTTACAGTTTTAATTATAATAAAGGTTAACGTGATCCGTTTAACGAAAAGTTACAGCTAATGTAACAGAAAGTGAACAATTAGGTATAGCTTTTGTGGCAATAAAAATATTAAAAATTTAATTTATAGATCAAACGATCAGTAGTTTATAAAAGAGCTTGGATGATCATTAAACATGGAATCTGAGATTTAGTTGATCAACATTGTTTGATATGATGTTGTGTGCGTTCCGGGGTGAGATACGGAACGCATTTTTTTTGC
>DASXMZ010000564.1:0-5887 GCA_036495385.1 Mucilaginibacter sp.
ATGGAATATTCCTCACTATAAACAAGTGCATTATAAGAACTTAGCGCAAATACTAAATCCATAAAAATAAACGACAGTTTATTAGAACATCGCAGCAACAGGGATTATTAAAATAATAGCAAATTATTCATTTCATTCAATTATTATTTAGCACTGATAATATTGTTTGATAATTATTACTCGATACCCTCCATATAAATAATTCTTATCAAAAACATAACAAAAATCATGAAACTCTTCAAAATCCTTTCCCTGGTTGTTGGCTTAATTAGCTCGATAAATATTGCAATCGCCCAGGATAACTATTCCTTATCGACCCAGGTGGTCACAATTAACGGAACCTCAAACCTTCACGGCTGGCACGAAAATGTTGAAAAAGTAACAGGAAAAATTGAAGTAAAACAGAATGCCGACAAAAGCTTATCCCTGCAGGGCCTCAGCATAATTGTAAACGTAAATTCAATTAAAAGTGACGAGTCGGGTATGAATAGCAGAACCTATAAAGCCCTTAAAGCTGATAAATTCCCGGAAATTACTTTTGCACTCATCGAACCTCTCGCAAACATTCCTGCGGGAGCAAAAGCACATTCAGCGTCGGCAATTGGCCACCTAACTATCGCCGGTGTAACCAGATCAATAATAATACCTGTAAAAATTACCCTTGACGAAGATAAAAAAATAACCGTCGACGGAGTGCAGCAGGTAAAGATGACCGATTATGGCATTGACCCTCCAACCGCGCTTCTCGGGATGTTAAAGACCGGAGACGTAGTTATCATAGACTTTAAAACAAGTTTTTCCTCAATGAACTGATACGAACCTAAATATAACTCAATCATTAATTCTTAAACTCAAAACAAATGAACAAAACAATTACTCTATTTAGCACCGTATTATTTGCGGTTTTCTTATTTGCCGAACTTACCGCCACGGCGCAAGAGGGAGGTATACAGTTTTATCGGCCGAACAACCAACATGGTTTAAACGTTTTTGAAACCACAAAAAAAGACACAGTGTCTTTTAAGGGGTTAAAAGTAAAAGTTGGCGGCAACTTTGAAATGACCTTCCAGGCGTTAAACCAGCAGAACACGGCACTGCCTTTAACACCGCCGGGATTTACATCAAGTATAAACACCCTTTTACCAATCGCACATAATTTTCAGCTACCTATGGCTAATCTGGTGTTAGATATACAACTAGCCGATGGTATTCGTATGAACCTTACGTCATACCTTGCTTCAAGGCATCATTTGAATACCTGGGTAAAAGGCGGATATATCCAATTTGATAAATTACTCTTTTTGCATAGCGATGTTGTAGACGACGTAATGAAATATGTAACCATAAACATTGGTCAGAATGATGTTGACTATGGTGATCAGCACTTTAGAAGGACCGATGGAGGTAATACCATATTCAATCCGTTTATAGAAAACTATATTATGGATGAATTTGCTACAGAAATTGGCGCTCAATTCTATTATCACCATCCTTCAGGATTTTTTCTGATGGCTGGTATTACCGATGCACAATTGGATGCAAGCATCGCAGCAAATACAACCACACTTCTGCAGGGAACTTCTATTATCACCGGATATAAGGCAGTAGATTCAGCCACTCACCAATTAAATAAATATGACCCCTCCTTCCTCGGAAAAATCGGGTTCGACAAACAGATTAACAAGGATTTCAGATTGAGGGTATCGGGATCATTTTATACCAATAACAGTACTTCAGACAATACGATATTTTTTGGGGATCGTACGGGATCACATTATTTTAATGTTATGCAAAGCCTGGCCATTTCGCAGGCAACAACTGCTGCGAATGTAACCGCTGTTCAAAATGACTATTACCCCTGGTCGGGAAGGGTAAACCCAGGGTTTAGTGAAGAAGTTCACACCTATATGGGTAACTTATTTTTAAAATACAAAGGATTGGAGTTTTTCGGTACCGCTGAAAGCGCGCACGGAAGAGCAATTAATGAAAGCGTAAACCGGCCGGCAACGCAATATGCCGCTGATGTAATTTACAGGTTCCCCCAAGACAAAGAAAACTTCTGGATTGGTTTCCGTTACAATACGTTAACTACATTGCTCGAGGGAACAACATCTAACGTTACCATTAATCGCACGGCAGGTTCAGCTGGCTGGTTTTTAACAAAAAACATTATGACAAAGGTAGAATATGTTGACCAAAAATATTTGAATTATTCTCCATATAATATATTAAACGGAGGCAAATTTCACGGCGTATTGATCGAAGCGTCAATAGCATTTTAATTCTTAATTATAAACATCAAAGTTAAATGCCGGAATACCACCAGTTCTGGCATTTAACAGATGCTGTTTCAATTGAGCCCTGATTATCAATTGAAAATTTATCTGAACCCCTCGACGAATACAGCATGTTTTAAATCAGCATAAATGAAATTCTACAAGATTCCCATACTCGCAATATCCCTGCTCTCGGTGGCGGGCAATATTTTCGCACAAAATAATTATTCCCTTTTCAGCTATTTGGCTACTATTAATGGCACTTCAACCCTTCACTCCTGGAAACAGAAGGTGGAAAAAATTCGGGGAAATGGAGATGTGAAACAGAACAATGATAAAAGCTGCACCCTTCAATCATTTAAAATAATTATGCAGGTAACTTCCATAAAAACCGAAGAGTACCCGCTTATGAATAATAGCACCTATAAAGCACTAAAAGCCACTAAGTTTCCCGAAATCACATTTATACTTGATGAGCCTGTCGCTAATATAAATTATGGGCCGATGCCATGTTCAACAATGGCAAAAGGACGCCTCACTATTGCCGGGGTGACCAGGGCAATAACGATGTCGATAAAAATTGCTTTTAATGAGGATAAAAAAATGACCATAGACGTAGAACAACAACTAAAAATGACCGACTATGATGTTGACCCGCCAACTATGCTTTTCGGATTGATAAAAACCGGGGATATGATCACCATCAACTTTCGGACAACTTTTTTAATAGTTAACTGATAAGTTTATTGCCAAATAACCTCAACATGATAGTTTTTGAACTGCCGGTCTGCAGAAATGATTGTCAAACCTTCAGCAATGGCTTGGGCTATAAGAAGGCGGTCGAAAGGATCACCGTGAGCTTGCGAAAGTGTCGATAATGCATTCAGATGATCGAAAGAGATACCAAGCAAAGTAAATTCCCTTTTTAAAATCTCAGCTTGAATTTCCTGGAGATTAATTTTCGTTTCTATCTTTTTTAGGGATAGTTTAATCGCCAGCTCCCATATTGATGCGATACTCACTACGATGCCGTTTTCGCCATTGTTTATTTCTTTGCGTATTTTATTAGGAACTTTTTTTTGTCTCCATCCAAAGACCATATAAGTACATGAGTATCGATTAAAAAATTCATACTCACATATAATCCTTAAATTCTTCAAGTGGGGCATCAAAATCATCGGCCATATAGGTTACAAAACCTTTAAGGCTTCCGAATTCCCTTTTTAATTTTTTCTCTTCCAATGGCTCATTAAAGTCATTTTCCATGTATGCAATTAGCCCTTTACCACCACCAAAACCTTTCTCAATTTTTAACGGATCGCCGGATGTATTTTTATCACTTTCTCCATTTAGCAAAGCATCCACGTACTCCTCTACTTTTAGTTTAAGGTTTTTGGGCAGTTTTGCAATTTTCTTTTCAAGTGTTACCGTTTCCATAAAGCTAAGTTACAAAAATTATAATATTACCCCAAATCGCCAAAGTACGTACATTTACTGCTCCGGAATAGCAAATTTCCCTTTCATTTTCAAATTAACTGTTATATTTACGGTTTATAAACCCTTCTAAATGTCGAGTAAAATTTCAAGGATCAGCCCCCGTTTCGCACAGTTAAAAGCGATTGTTATATTATTGATTATCTGGTCAATGCCGTCCATTTCGAGCGCAGCCATCAAGTCTTACCAGGTAAAGGCCGACGGTGTAACCTTTATTTTAGATAAAGGTTTGATGAAGGTAATGGTTTGTAAAGATGATATCATCGAAGTGAAATACACCGTTTTTGATAATTTTCAAAACAAGCCCTCTCTTGTTGTAAATAAACAATGGGCCTATCCGGGTTTTGGCTTCAGCCAAAATGGCACTGATTACATCATCACTACAAAAAAATTAAAAGTTAAAATTAATAAGGCTACCAATGCCATCACTTATACCGATTTAAAAGGCGAGGTAATCACTGCGGAAGATCAGCAAAATAAAACCATGAGCCCGGCTACTATTGCGGGTATCAGCACATATAACGTTAACACGCAATTTAATTCGCCCGCCAATGAAGCTTTGTATGGCCTGGGCTGCCATCCGCTCGATTCGTTATCCATTAATTATAAGGGCCGTAACCAGGATTTAGCTATCCGTTATATGACCGGGGCTATCCCTGTGCTTTTATCCACAAAAGGATTTGGTTTATTGTGGGATAATTATTCGGCTTCTAACTTTTATGGAGGTGAAGAAGGTAATACCAAATTCAAATACGTATCGGAAAGTGGCAAGCAGGTTGATTATTATTTTTTCTATGGCCCTGACTTCGACCACATCATTGATTTGTACCGAATTGCCACTGGCAAAGCGCCAATGTATGCCAAATGGGCGTACGGCTTGTTTCAGTCGCAGGACAGGTATATGAGCCAGGATGAAATACTTTCCGTGAAAGATAAATACCGCAATAACCATATCCCGGTTGACGTAATTGTTCAAGACTGGTATTATTGGGATCCATTGCCTATTGGTTCTCATATAATGAATCCGGAGCGTTATCCTAACCCAAAAGCGCTACTTAATGAATTACATAAAGCCAATATTCATGGAATGATTTCAATTTGGCCCGTTTTTGGCAAAGGCACCAATAATTACGATGCCCTGAATAAAATGGGAGGCCTTACAGATATTACCTGGGACAACGTTGTAACCCATACCTTTGATACCTACTACGATGCACATAACCCTGCCGCCCGCGACCTTTACTGGCAACAGGCACGCGACAGCCTGATTAAACGTTATGGGTGGGATGCCTGGTGGATTGACCAGTGCGAACCTGATAATGGTTCACTCCTTGATGCACGTAAACAGAGCAATTTTTGGATTGGTAAAGGGATAGATTACTTTAACAGCTATTCGCTGGAGCATACCAAAGGTATTTACAAAGGCTGGCGTAAAGATATTCCCGGCAAAAGAGCCTTCTTCTTAGCAAGGCAATCATTTGCCGGTGCACAGCGTAACGCTGCTACTTTATGGTCGTCGGATATTTTTTGCGGCTTTGCCGCATATAAGGACCAGGTACCACAGGGTATAAATGCATGTGCGTCGGGTATCCCTTATTGGACGTCAGACATCGGTGGCTATCAATACCACTGGCAGGCACCTGATTGGTCGAAACCGGAATTCAGGGAACTATTTACTCGTTGGTTCCAATTTGGTACGTTTTGCCCCATATTCCGTATTCATGGCAAAGGAGAGAGAGCATTGTTCTCCAATAATTGGGATGCTGATACAAAAGCTACACTGTTAAAATACGATAAACTTCGCTATCGCCTGCTTCCTTATATCTATTCGCTTGCGGGCAGGGTAACCAGTGAAAATTACACCATTATGCGCGCCCTTACTTTCGATTTCAGGAATGATCCGAATGTTTACAGCATACCTGATCAATATATGTTTGGCCCGGCATTTTTGGTGAACCCTGTAACAGCACAACTGTATACCGGTGCTAACGCCGCGACATCAGAAAAAACAAGAGGAGTTTACCTTCCCGCGTCGGCCAAATGGTATAACTTCTGGACAGGTGAAGTATTAGATGGCGGCCAAAATATTAATATTCCGGTGCCAATGGATATTTTAC
>DASXMZ010000565.1:0-6471 GCA_036495385.1 Mucilaginibacter sp.
AACATCATATTTGAATTTCTTCAATTGATCGGCGACAATCAGGTTCAGTATAGTCATCGGGCTGGCTGAATTGGCAGAAGATCCTACCGCACGCAATTCAAATTTATTACCGGTAAAGGCAAACGGCGAAGTACGGTTACGATCTGTATTATCTTTTAGAATCACCGGGATTTTAGGAATTCCCTGCCATAGCGAGGCGTCATCTTTTATCTTTTTACTGATCCTCGAAGTCTCGATCTCATCAAGTACATCGTTTAACTGGCTCCCTAAAAATATGGATATAATAGCAGGAGGTGCTTCATTTGCGCCCAGGCGATGGTCGTTGTTTACCGACGCAATGGATGCCCTTAGTAAATCGGCATGTTCATAAACCGCTTTTATCGTATTCACAAAAAACGTTAAGAACATCAGGTTGTTTTTTGGCGTTTTACCCGGTGACAGCAGATTTTTCCCTGTATTGGTAATCATCGACCAGTTATTATGCTTGCCTGAACCATTAATGCCCTCGTAAGGTTTTTCATGCAGCAGGACCTTAAAATTATGCCGTTTCGCAACCCTATCCATCAAATCCATTAACAATTGATTATGATCAATAGCCAGGTTTATTTCTTCGTAAATAGGAGCGCATTCAAATTGGGATGGCGCTACCTCGTTGTGCCTGGTTTTTAATGGAATGCCTAATAACAAAGCCTCCGTTTCCATATCCTGCATAAAAGCGTATACCCGCTCAGGTATCGACCCGAAATAATGGTCTTCCAATTGCTGGTTTTTTGCGGACATGTGCCCAAAAAGCGTGCGCCCTGTTAAATAAAGATCGGGCCGGGCGTTAAATAAGGCAATGTCGACAAGGAAATACTCCTGCTCAATGCCCAGCGATGCGTTAACTTTTTCAATGCTTTTGTCAAAATAGTGGCAAACTTCAACCGCAGCTTGATCTAAAACACTCAATGCCTTTAATAAAGGTACCTTATAATCAAGTGCCTCGCCGGTATAAGAAACAAACACTGTAGGAATACATAGGGTACGCGCCATTATAAATGCGGGCGACGATGGGTCCCATGCAGTATAGCCTCTTGCTTCAAAAGTGTTTCTTATGCCGCCGCTGGGGAAACTTGAAGCATCAGGCTCCTGCTGTGCAAGTGCGTCGCCTGAAAATCTTTCAATTGCTCCCCCATCAACGGTTGGTTCAAAAAATGAGTCATGTTTTTCTGCCGTTGATCCGGTAAGTGGCTGAAACCAGTGTGTGTAATGTGTGGCCCCTTTTCCCATAGCCCATGTTTTCATCGCAGAAGCGATCTGCTCGGCCATATCGCGCGGGATTGTTTCCCCTTTTTCAATCGAATTAACGATGCCCTGGTAGGCTTCTGCCGAAAGATATTCTTTCATCTTTTTCTTGTCAAAAACATTGGCAGCAAAAAAGTCTGAAATTTTTGCAGAAGGGATTTTTACCTCTGGTATTGTCCTGGTAAGAACAGCTTGTAAAGCCTGAAAGCGAATATTAGACATGAAAATGAAATTTAGTAAAGCTTGAAGATCAAAAATAGAACTATCCTGCTAAGATGTATAAATTTTAAATAAAATATATCAATCTTCCTTTAAAATGAAAAAACTATAGTCTTAACATGACCTTATTTTAGTTTTTTAATGAAAAGTCTATCAAAACGCGATATTATCTGCCATTTTTCTATTGTATTTTAGAAAATATCGATAAAAAACTCGATTTTAATCTAAAAAAAATAAATAATCTGAATTTTTCGACTAAAAATAACAGTTGAGGTTTTCTTTAATTGATAATTATTTAAAAATAGCTATAATTTTTCATTGTATTTTGCTATTTTCATAAAAATACAATTTTTTTTACTAAAAAGTTTGCTAAAAATTTGTTTTTATTAAAATTCATCGCTAATTTCATCGAAATATTTATAAAAAGCGTGTAATTATTAAATTTTTCATAAAAACAAGACAACAAAAATAGCTCAGTTCTTTATAAAATAAGAAATGCCGCGACTTTAAGATAAATTAAACTGACAAACTAAATTAAACTAAACAAACAATGAAAGTAAACTTTACAACAATCAAATTGCCCAGTTCAGTCCGACAACTGAAAGATGCCAATTGGAAGCTGGGCGCAACTATTCTCGCGGGTAAAATGATAGCCCTGGCGCTTATCGTGATGGCTATGATGATTTTGCCTGGCCTGCTTGGTACAAGCGTTCATGCTGCCATAACTGCAAAAGCTGACACATCGGCGATTGAAAAATCTATCCTGACACAGACCAAAGCTGCAATGGATTCCATTAACACTGTTTGGACGTTAGTGGCTGCTTTTTTAGTGTTTGCCATGCAGGCAGGTTTTGTAATGCTGGAAGTGGGCTTTGCCCGTAAACGCGAAACTGTAAACGTTTTGATGGAGTGTATTTTTGATACCTGCCTTTGCGGGATTTTATTTTACGCCATTGGTTATGCGTTTATGTTTAGTTATGGTAACGGATTTATAGGTTATCACTGGTTTTTCCTTCAAGGCACAACTATTGGCAACCCTACCGATACTTATTTAACTACAGGCGTTCCAATCATTGCACACTGGATATTCCAATATGCATTTGCCGATACCTGCTCAACTGTAGTTTCGGGCGCGATGATCGGACGTACCGGTTTTCGTGGCGATATACTTTACAGTATTGGTATCACTGGTTTCATTTATCCTATTATTGGCCACTGGGCATGGGGTCCGGATGGCTGGTTAGCATTAATGGGATCAAAAGGTAACTTCTTCCCGGCTTTAGGTCAGGGTTTCCGCGATTTTGCAGGCTCTACTGTAGTACATACTATTGGTGGTATGGCCTCATTGGCGGGTGCCGTTGTTTTAGGGCCACGGATAGGACGGGTATTTGCACGTGATGGCGGCGGCATGCCTGCCGCCCATAATTTACCTATGGCTGCTGTCGGCGGGTTTATATTATGGTTTGGCTGGTACGGTTTTAACCCCGGCAGCTCACTTTCGGCAATGGATGCCATAGGCATAGGCCGTATTGCAACAAATACTACCCTTGCTGCATGCGGCGGCGGGTTTACGGCCATGATGGCCGGTTTGTGGTGGGGATCAACTAAAGGCAAATTCGACTTAGGATTTACCATTAATGGTTTCCTCGCGGGATTGGTTGCCATTACCTGCCCCTGCTACTGGGTTAGCCCGCTTGGAGCAACCATATTAGGCGGTGTAGCCGGTTTCGTAGTATTTGGCGGTGTTAAATTGCTTGAGTATTTACGCATTGATGATCCTATTGGCGCCGTGCCGGTACACGGTTTTGCCGGTATTTGGGGAACATTATCATTAGGTTTGTTTGCATCCGGTCAATTTGGAGTTACCGGTCCTTATGGACCTGATAATTCCGCACCGAGTATAGTAAAAGGTTTATTCTACGGTGGCGATGCCAGCGTATTGCAAGCCCAGGCTATTGGGACATTCACCATCGCTATTTCAGTGTTTACAGTAACGTGGATCATGATGAAGTTAATAATGTTATTACCGCATCCCTGGAAACTACGTGTTGAAGCCAGCGGTGAAACAGGCCCTGGAGGCTTAGATATGTTTGACCACGGCGCGATAGCTTACGATTATGAAGACGGTGGAGACGTTAGCTTAAGCGGCCTTTTCGAAAAAGGAAGTAAAATAACTGCTTAAACATCAATAATATTACGCCCTTGTGTGGTTGGTTCTTTAATCCAAATTACTTACTACACACTGCCAATCATACAAGGGCTTCTTTTATAACTATTAAAGTTTAAAAAAAAGAATTACTGAACCAGAAGTGAAAATTGGTTCAGGCGGGGATACTTTATGTTTTAATTTATACAAATCAATCAAAATTTTATACAAATCAATCCAAACAATTCAATCAATCCATATCATGAAAAAAATACTTTTACTCACCTGTTTATTTGTTGCTGCCGTTTTTACATTCAAAGCCGAGGCGGCAACTATGCCTGTTGATACAGGCAAGGCAGCGGCAGCACCCGCCCCCGCCCCAACTCCCGACCCTCCATTGGTGTTTTCAGGGTCTGTTGATACTTATTACAAATACGATTTTTCTGGCCATGCCAACATTCCAACCAGTTTTGCAAACGAGCAGAACTCTATATCAATCGGAATGGTTGACCTGGGCTTAAAGAAGACCGTAGGCAACGCATCTTTTGTTGGCGAGCTATCATTCGGCCCAAGAGGGCAGCAGCAATCAATCCCTAATGCCGACCCGGGCCTCGTTTCCTTAAATGGAAGCTCAGTTACCGGTACAGCTTATTCAAGTTACCACATCCAAAATTTATACGTATCATATAACGTAACGCCAAAATTTAACCTGACAATGGGTTATATGTCAACTTTTATTGGATATGAAGTAATAAGCCCTGCTGCTAACTTTAATTACTCTACTTCTTATTTGTTCACCAACGGCCCATTCCAAAATGCCGGTTTTAAAGCTACCTACTCTTTTTCGGACAAAGTGAGCTTAATGGCAGGCATATTTAACGATTACTGGAATGTTTACCAGTCATATGGCAGAGTAAACACCTTTGGCGCACAATTAATGGTGGTGCCTGTGAAGAATTGGACTGCCTATATTAACTTTGCTACCGGCCCTGCATCTGGAACTGAAATAGACCTTACCACAACTTACCAAATTACCGATGCCTTTAAATTAGGCTTAAATGCTGCCGATTTTTCTGCCGGAAATGGTTTTACCGGTGGTTTTTCGGGAGTAGCTTTGTATCCACAGCTGGCTGTTTCAAAAGTGGTGACACTTGGTATAAGGGGTGAGTATTTTACAACTAAGACAGGAGATTATTTGACCGCTGGCCCTGCTCCGGGTGAATCAGTTTTCGGTGCAACTTTGACTGCCAACATAAAAGCCGGACCTTTAATGGTAATTCCAGAGTTCAGGCTTGATAGCAGCTCGAAGAGCGACATGTTTACAGCTAATGGCGGTGCACTCACATCTTCAGCTAGCCAATTTGTATTAGCTGCTGTTTACGCATTTTAATTATTATTGCAATTTATTTGAAAAAGCCGTCCCGATTTATCGGGGTGGCTTTTATCTTTATGGCATGAAAAGAACAATAGTTGCAATAATTTGTATCCTTCTTGCAAAAGTCACGTGTGCTCAACAGGATTTGTTATCATTCGATGAACATGATAAATACATTTATTACCAGGTAACAGAAGCGCCGGGAATATCAGCCGACACTCTATATAAAAGAGCGGTATATTTTTTAAAGACAGCATACCCCAAGCTCAAACTAAAAAACAGCAATGAAAAAAACATAAGCGGCGAGGGAAAATTTGAAACCTACGGCGGCGTATCTATTTTAAAAAAAGAAAGCGGTGAAATAATTTATGAGTTAAATGTAGAATTGAAAGAGCAGAAATACAGGTATTGGCTAACTGCTTTTGCTTTTACTCCCTACGTTAAAGACAGGTATGGAAACTTTGTTCCCCAGATGGGTATCAACATTCCCTTGGAAAAAGCCGAATCGAAGTTTGATAAGAAGGATGTCGACAATTACCTCAATCAAACCGGAACATTCTGCAAGCAATTTGGCGACCGGCTAAAACAATTTATGCTGAATCCGCCAAAAAAAGAGGAGGTAGCAAAGAAAGAAGAGGTTACAAAGAAAGTGGTTACGGATAAATGGTAAATTTTAAATACACAATGTTGCATTTAAATATGAATTTTATAATAAATAACTTATATATATAAATAAAATATTAAAATTTTCGCGGTTGATTGAAATAATGCTAAATGTTACAATGTTGCAATAAAACAGCAATATTTAATATTTGCATAACGTTATATAATAAAATTTAATTTCAATCAACATGCTTATCTCAAAATTTGATTTGTACAAACCCGAGTGGCTCGAGCTTGTATTCGACAACCGCAACAAAGACTATGGCGCTTATTATTTGAGGCAACACTACGCCGGTAATATGATAAAAGCCATGAGTATTACTTTTTCAAGCATCATATTGTTATTTGGTGCAAGTATAATATTGAGAACTAAACCCACGCCCTTGATCCTGCATCCTCATGATCCAACTATCGTAGTAACGCTTACTGAGATTAAACCGCCAATTGCCCCTCCAAAAAGGGTCGAACCACCAAGTCCGCCTGCATCTGTACGAACAACACGATTGGCTCCCTTTGTGGTGGTACAGGATAATCCCAAAACCGTTAACCCACCTGAAATCATCGATATTAAAGGTGCTATTGGCCCGGTTACTACACCCGGAAAGGATGAAGGTAATAATGTTGCACCTACTACACCGGGACCCGGAACAGGTACACAACTGCCGTCTGACGAATCTATACATCCAACCTATGGGCTTGATGAGATGCCAACCCCGATAGGCGGAGAATCAGCCTGGGCAAAATTTTTGAATAGAAATTTAAGATTTCCCGCTATCCCCCAAGA
>DASXMZ010000566.1:0-1665 GCA_036495385.1 Mucilaginibacter sp.
CGATCAGCGGGACCTTATTCAGAAAAAAACCGCCGAAATGATGTGTTACATTGAGGCCGGCATAATGATCGCCTACAAATTCAAGGAAATTCATCATGTTATAAGCATTATTATCGTATATGTAAGTTTGGTTTGCCGGAAGAATGTTCAATAGCGGAAATGGAACCTGTCCTAATACAGCTCCACCGAGCACGTTTAGGTCTGTATACCCCAATTGCGACATATAAACACGTTTATAAATGTTGGCATTAAAATTTAAATAATCGTAATCGCCATTTAACAATCCTTTAACGCCATAGTTAATTCCCAATGTGAAAATTGGATATTTACTTGGAATAACGAACCGGTGTTCGGTACCCTGAATAAATTTTTCATTAGGTGCATAGCGCAGCAGGAGCCTAATTTCCGTAGTCGTTAATTGAGATACCGGGCTTTCGAGCGGATTGACGGGCTGATAAACCAGGTTCGCCGCGGGTTGCTGTCGCCAGTTCTTAAATTCCAGGTTGTAAGAAAAATGGTTGGCAAAATCCCTTACATAATTTAATCTGAAAATTTTATTGTAAAGCCACAAATCACTTGGGGTGCCTCGTTGAAATGACCCCAGCAAAGTTTGGGTTTTGTTTACCAAAAAGTTTGTTCCGGGTATCTCCGTGTCGTATTGGTAACTTACCTTTAAATAGTTGTTCGGAAATAAGTAGGGAGCTGTTTGATTTAAGGAAAAAGTAGTGCCTAAATTATATTTAACACGCTGATCCGTAAAACCGTAAGCGATATAGCCATCCAAATAAATTGACTTATTGAATAACGGCGTGGTCCTGCCCCCTATCCTTAAACGGGTACCTTCTAACGAGTTAAAAGTATAAATGGCATCAACGGGACCAATTTGTACCGGCCCAACATCTGCATATCCACCAATAAACATCCTTGCTATCCAAACTGCCGTTTTAAACGAACGCATGTTCTGAAGGCTATCAATATGTGCATACACTTTTGATTGCGGTACTGAAAGCGTATCCGTGCGGTGTTCTCTCCAAAAATTAGGGTCGGTTACTCCTGCGTCAGGTACGGTTTGCGAGCTATTGCCCTCATAGAATATGGGTATCAAGGGAGCGTTTAATTTATAGTTGGTGAAGAAAACCGTTCGCTCCCCGGCAAAGCCAAATCCTCTGTTCCTAAGTATGCCAAAATCTGCTTTCACGTCACTTTTTATTAGGTAATATTTTCCATCGGGATGCTGTTCAAAATCCTGGTGTATCTTAAATGTACGAAGAAAATTAAAGTTAATCTCTTTATCAACGCTCATGTCAACCGCTTTCACCGCATAGTTTCCATCCATGGTAACCCATAACTTACCCTCAAATAACAGATCGCCCCTGGCGCGGGGCAGGAAAGTTATTTCAATAAGGCTTTGATTACCAGACTTAACAGTATCGGTAATAAAAAATTTATAAAAATCAGGGGCATGATCAGCAATCGGGCTTAAAAACTGGTTGACCAGGACGAAGATATTGTTGGAGTAAATATCTACCTGGCCGTACAAACGATTGAGATAAATATCGACCCCTTTCGAATCAACAAACGAGCTGAAATCAACTTCTTTGTGGGCATGTAAAACAGTGATTGTTTTTAAGGGGTTCTTCCGGTAAAAGTATTTAGAAAGCTTTT
>DASXMZ010000567.1:0-9239 GCA_036495385.1 Mucilaginibacter sp.
CCTCCATGGAGAATAACCTTAGTTTGGAAAGCATCTGGTTTGACTCCTTTGCGATACGCAAAAACTCGCCCTTTAAAGGGTGTCCGCTGATTTCGAGCGGAATTTGTTTTGACAAATCTCCGTTTGCCACAGAGTTGATCATCCCCGCTATTTCGAGTGTTGGTGAGGTTAGATCGGATATCAGGTTATTTAATGAATTTACGCCCCCGGCCCACTGGCCTCGCGCGTCGGGCAATTCTATTCTTTTTGATAAGTTTCCGCGTTTGCCAATGGTTACTTCTGCTGCTGAAATCTCATCAACCAAACGTTCGTTCATGTCAATGATATCGTTCAGCACTTCACATATTCGTCCGTTTATGCCTGCCTGGGTAACGGGCATACGCACATCAAGCTTTCCGTTTTTAACCAGCGAAAGAACCCTTAAAAGCTCCTTCAGGTCCAAAGCATCTTCTTTAACCCCATTGAGGCGAGTTGCTTTTTTTATTGGAATATCAATTATATCCTGTTCCATTGCGCGATAGGTTTTTTCGTGGTAATAAATTAATTAGGGACCGGCTGTGTACAGTTGGCGAGGTAAAGCTGGGGCAAATAATATCCAGATTAACGACATAGTAAATATATAAAATTGCGGCACTTTTTAAAACGAATTTACCAGAAAAAAGTTTACGGGCCGGAATAAAAAGTAGAGCTTATATGTTTAAAAATCAGTTATTTAATCAAAAATACAGTTGTTATATGTTTCAGTTAAACCAAATTTATCTTAACGAAATTTATTTAATCTAATATTTAAATTAATAATTATGCAATCACCCGTAACAAAAACTTTACAGCCTGTTATAAGTTGGTCTCATTTTTAGTTATAACGCAAAAAAATTTAAAGCTGATACAACTAAACCGGCAGGACAAACCAAAACGTTGATCCTTTACCCACCTCGCTTTCTATATTAATACGGCTATTATGTTGCCTGATGATTTGTGAAGAAATAAACAATCCCAAACCCAACCCTGAATATTTCTGCGTGTTTTCATCCACCCGGTAAAAGCGATCGAATATAAATGGCAACTTTTCACTTGGTATGCCAATGCCAAAATCAGTAACTGCTATTTTGATATTATTGTCGGATTTGCTTACGCTGATGATAACCTTTTTGCCGTTAGGAGAATACTTAACTGCGTTCGACAATAAATTTACTATTACTTGCTCCAACCTGCCCCTGTCGGCATTTATTTCGAAATTAGTATCCCCTTCTAAAATAATTTTATGATCAGGCGCACTGTTTTGTATTTCCTCGCAGCATTCGGTTATTAATTCGTTCAACTTAAACCTGGTTTTCTTTAACTCCAGCTTACCCGATTGCATTTTGGTAACATCCAACAGTTCTTTTACAAGTTCAACGAGTTTATCTACCTGCTTTATTGCTTTCCGCACAAAGTTTAAAGCAGTTTTCATTTCCGGATTTTGCAACGCAGTGCGTTCAACCATCTGCAAAGCGGCACGTAAACTTGTTATGGGTGTTTTTAATTCATGACTGGCAATACTTATAAATTCGTCTTTTTTGTTTAATAAGTCCCTGGTAGCCTCGTCAATCTGTTTTTGTACCGTAACGTCCAGCAGGGTACCAATAAAACGTATTGCGTTGCCTTGTTCATTAAAATAGGCCCTCCCTTTTGCTTTTAGCCATTTTATGTTTTCATTTATTGCTATTGTCCTGAATTCCACATCGAATTTCCCTGCATTCCCTCCTGCTAACGCTTCATTAATATTTTGTTCTACCCCACACCTATCATCCTTATGAATTAAAGCTATAAAAACCGGCATATCAACAAGACTGGTGGGTAAAAGGCCAAATATTTCCTTGCTGCGCTTGTCCCAAATCAGTTCTGTTGTTTGGGGATCATAATCCCAGGTGCCCAATCCTGCTGAATCGATTGCGAATTTTAATCTTTCCCTGCTTTCACCCAACAAGCGTTCGGCTTCAGCCAGGCCTTGTTCAACCCGTCTTTTATCGGTGATATCTTCTATTGCAAGCAATATTAATTTTTCGCCGCTTATATTATCAACCTGACTTGCATTGAGGCACATTGTTCGCTTACCAAGATGTGGAAATATATGAGTGACCTCATAGTCCATTAATTCTTTTTTTGAGGGGAGTAAATTCTCCAAAAGCTCCCTGAGTTGAGGGATATTCCATTGTTTGTTTCCCAGGTCATAAATATATTGTCCCTCTGTATCTTTTTCATTGGTACGGAATTTCTTGTAAAAACCGTTTGTCGCCCGTTTTACACGCAAGCGTCCGTCAAGCATAATCAACGAGTCGCGCATGGTATTAACAACGCTTTCAGTGTACAACCTTGCGCTGTTCAATTGTTCGTTACGATCTAATAATTCCGTATTGACAATCATTATCTCCTCGTTGGTGCTTTGCAATTCTTCCTTGGAGGTTTCCAGTTCTTCATTAAGGCTCTGTAATTCTTCACTTCCCGAAAGTAACTCTTCATTGGCACTTTGCAATTCTTCGTTAGCGGTTTCCTGCTCTTCGGTGATAGCGCGCATGTCGGCGCGCGCCTGTGTAAGTTCCTTTTCTAATTGTTCAATGCGTAACTCATTTACATTATAGGTTGTTTTTTCGGATAAACCGTTGGCTTCGGTTGTCGTCTGTTGAATACCTGTTGAAGAAGCAGGCTGAAATACGATCAAAAAATAAGGGTTTTCGGTGTCCTTTAAAGGAACAGCCTGTATATTTACGTAATGTTGTAAGCCATTCAATTTAAAAAAAATAGCGAATTTACGGGCGGGGCCGCTCGTTTTTTTAGCCATATGCAATACATTACGCAACTCAAACGCCAGGCCTTCCCGCGCCATTTTCAATACATTAAAGCTTGGTTTCCCGGTTGGAGGCACGAGCCAGGTTTCTGTTATGCCGCGGAACTGAACAATATCAAATTTTTCATCAACCAGCACGGCAGCGGGCATAAAGTTTGCCAGCATGGCCTCGTCAGCTACCTTGAAAATATCTTTGTCATTACGTTCCTTTTGAACAATGTTATCGAGTTCTTTAAATCTTTTCTCGCTGCCCGAGGAACTTACGGTCATAAACCGGCCAACGGGCCCCTTTCGGTGATAAATCTTTTCCGCGCCGTCAAAAGCCGAAAAAATATCTGTATTAGTCCCAACAGTTTCCGACTTGCCCAGCATCAAAAACCCGTCGGCATTCAAGGAATAATGAAAAGCTGTTAAAGCTTTCTTTTGCAAAACGGGTTCCAGGTAAATCAGCACATTACGGCAACTCACGAGGTCAATTTTTGAAAAAGGCGGATCTTTCAATAAGTTGTGGTGCGCAAATACGCACATATCGCGAATAATTTTATTCACCTGGTAACTGCCATCAAGTTTCGTAAAAAACTGTTGCAGCCGCGATGATGAAACTCCTCCCAATTCATTAGCGCGGTAAATGCCCGTGCGGGCTTTGGCGATCGCGGTTTCAGAAATATCAGTAGCGAACACTTGTAATTTCATTGCGGAAGCTTTATCGCCAAGGTATTCCTGGATACAGATAGCAATGGAATAAGCTTCTTCGCCGGTGGCACATCCCGCCACCCAAATCCTCAATGATTCATCGTTTGTTTTTCTTTCAATAATGGTTGGGATCAAAGTGGCGCTTAAAACTTCAAAACTTCGTGGGTCACGAAAAAAATCTGTGACCGATATCAACATATCGTTGTACAAAGCGTCCTGTTCACCTTTGCTTTCCCGCAAAAAAACGAGATAATCAGCCGGCTTATCTATTTTATTCAGCGCCATCCTGCGGATAATGCGACGCTTCAAAGTGCTTTGCTTATAATAAGTAAAATCCACACCACGTCGTACGCGAAGCACAGTCAGAATCTGTTTAAATACTTCAGCATCCTGCTTGGGAACCAGATCAGTTATTTCTGCTTTCGTATAATCGGAATGGAACGGATAGTTAATAGCTATTATGCGTTCAGCAATTTTTTCGGGGGGCAAAACAAAATCAACAGCTCCTGACCTTACAGCGCTATTCGGCATACTATCAAAAGCTGCCGAGCCCTCATCCTGGGCAAAAGTTAAGCCGCCATATGATTTTATAACTTGCAAGCCGAGTGTCCCGTCGTTTAACGCACCCGACAAAATAACCCCAACCGCGAAGCTCTGATAAACAAGACCCAGCGACGAAAAGAAAAGATCAACGGTATTTCCTTTTTTATTCCCTTTTTCTAACGGCGCAAGTCTTAGCGAGCCATCAACAACGGTCACCACTTTATTTTGTGGGATAATATATAAATGATTTTGTTCTATGTGCAGGTTATCAGTTATCTGTTGAACCGGAAATGGCGCTACTCTCTGAAGCAATTCGGGTAAAATACTCTCATGCTCAGGACTCAGATGTTGGATAAAAACATAAGCCATACCCGATTTTGACGGCAGAGCCTGCAGAAACGTTTTTACGGCATCCAGTCCACCTGCTGAAGCGCCGATGCCAACAACAGGAAATTGTGAATCCATAGTATCTTCACTTTTCACTTTTCCCATTATAAAAAATTAAAAAATTTTGACGGCAAGGCTGCTGGATATTTAATGTAAGTTTCCTCAAATATATTACTAAACAGTCGATTTTTTATTTTGATTTTACAAACAGATCAAATATTCAAATTATTAAATTATAAAACTAATTTATTTTTTTAATTAGAAATTAATATTTTTGTCGCAAATCATGTGGGATCAGCATGCGCATTGGAGACTGTATAAATGAATTGGAAAAGAAGCCCTCTGAACGGGTGATCGCCTTGACAATAATTTTAACAGGAACAAAAACTGCAGCGTCCCAAATTTCGTAAGTTATTATTACCAGCCTTTTGGCTTTCTTTTATGATATGAGATCAGCAAACGATTTTAAAATTAAGGGTATAATTTCAAATATCCGTAATATCAGGGAGTCTAAAGGTTATTCCCAATTTTATCTTGCTACAAAGCTCGGTATATCACAAAATGCCTACAGTAAAATTGAGTTGGGATATAGTAGCATTACTTTGGATCGGCTTTTAAAAATCGCCGACATTTTGGATACAGATATCATAGATCTGCTAAATTACGAAAGTGTCAAACCTGTACGGCTAAAGGCGCTTGACTGATTTTTGAATTGGCAGTCTTCTCAACACTGCCGATGTTTACCATCCTTGCTCTAATCGAAATACTTATAAAAAACAAAAGCTGCCCTAACCGGAACAGCTTTGTTTTCATAGGTAGACGATAGTATATGATGGTCAGGCCGCCTTTTTGGCGTGGCCCTGTTTATTTTCCCGATTTGTTTTAAATTGTTCCAGATCCTTTTGCAACAGCATTTTTAATTTCAGATCTATTGCCTTTGATAATATCTCGGTATTGTCAGTCGAAGTCTTCATTGGTTTGATGTTTTAGTGGTAATCATCAAACCAATACTATGCCATATTTTTAATCAGCCCGATAAAAAATTAAAGAATAAAAGAAAAAATTATTTTGAACAGGAGATAAAGATCGATTTGTGAAAATTGTGTTTAGTGTGGTGTTCAATGTTGTTCAGAAAAATATGCATTCCGAATAATATTTAACCCTCGTTAAACTAATTCTTGTTTTTCCCGGTTCTGTAATTAACGGCAAAGCCTATTTAACAAGCCTTCATGCTGCGGATGTATTCTTAACAGCTCCTCTTTTTTCGCCATTTCAAATTCGCTAAAATCAAATCCGGGCGCGACGGCGCAGCTGGCTAAAGCAAATCCGTTTCCGGAGGGAATTTCTGCGGCGAACCAAACACCTCCGGGTATTACCACTGATAAATTACCTGAAGCACTATCAGAAAGCTCAATCGCCGCGTACCTGCCATTTTCGCCTATCGAGTGAATTAATAACGGAACGCCCTTGTGAAAATACCATATTTCGTCGGACAAAAGCCGGTGAAAACCCGAATAATTTGTTCCTTCCAACAGATAGTAAATTGAAGTGCAGGCTTGCTTCACTTTATTATCCCTAAGCCTTGATACTTGCTGTTCAGATCGAAAGACTTCTTTATAATATCCGCCTTCAGGATGCGGCTGGAGTTTTAAATGTTCAATCCAGTAAGAGGCAGATTGGGGATTCATTTGTTGTAGGAAAAACAATTAATAAAAGCGTCATTTCGACCGTAGGGAGAAAACTTTACCTATTTGCCTGGCAGTATTGCAAGTAGTATAAGTTTTCTCCCTACGGTCGAAATGACACTACAAGGAACCAACTATATTAAAACAGCTTCTCAGCAGGCGGTGTAACTCCTTTTAAACGAAGATATATAGTTGTTTGCCCGCGATGATGTGTCTGGTGCTCAAATGCTTTTCCAATCATTCCGAACCGGGTTATATCCTGATCGTGAAATTTTATGGTTTCTGCGAGCTGCGCCGGCGTCATGGCTTGCAATGTGCTTATGGCGAAATCATAACTATCCATTACTGCTTTTGTTACCGCTTCCTTTGTTGGGGCGACACCTTTTTCGTTGGGCTGTGAAAGCGGCATTTTTATTCCGGTACCATTACAAATAAGAAAATAAGTACCGTCGGATAAGTGAAGCATCTGCTGCGCAAATGACCTGATTTCAGGGGTTGGCTTAAAGGCATAGCCATCTTCGGGCATTGCATCAAGGTAAGCTTTAGTGTAATCTTTAGCGCGCTGCCACTCCTTAACAAACTCTGATTGGGTAAATTGCGCATAAACTGAACTTCCGGCAAAAGTTATTACCAGCAGCAGTAATAGTGATAAACGTTTCATAATTTGATTGTTGAGGTTTTGATACGAAGTTAGAACTATTAATTTTAATCAGGCAACAACAGTTGCCAAATGTTTTTTTGATTTTCTTTCCGCTACCCACAATACGATCAGCAATAGCAATCCGGCCGCGAAAAAAACATCCAGTGCCAATGCCGAGTCGCGCATTTCGTGTGTCCAGGCTTCTACTTCTGCAAAACAAAACAAGCCCACAACGATAGCTGATTTTTCGGTCACATCGTAAAAACTAAAAAACGAAGCGGTATCTGGAATTCCCACGGGAAGATATTTTGAATAGGTGGAGCGTGATAAAGACTGCACCCCACCCATTACTATCCCAACTCCAAAGGCAGCAAAATAAAACTGTGTCTGATTAGCAATAAAATAAACAAGACAGCATAATATCGTCCAGATAGTAACGAGACCTATCAGGGTGCTAACATTGCCATATTTGGCTGAAGATTTAGAGGTAATCCAGGCACCTATTATTGCCACCACCTGGATGATCAGGATGATGCTGATCAGGTCTTCATCCTTCATATGCAATTCTTTCGCAGCAAAGTTGGCGGCTACGAGCATGATGGTTTGCACACCTACCGAATAAAAAAAGAAAGCTGAAAGAAAGCGTTTTAACAAAGGCATCTTCTTGATCTTGCCAAATACCTTAGCGAGCTCCTTAAAACCACCTGTTAACACATTGTATTTGTGCGATCCGGTGTTAGGCTCGCCCTTCGGAAGCATTATAAAAGGGATAACGGAAAATCCAATCCACCACGCAAAAACAATCAGGAATGATATACGCGAGGGCAAGTCGTCGCTGGTGATGCCAAAGGTTTTTGGCGATAAAACTACTACAAAACATAATATCTGCACAACAATACTACCGGCAAAGCCATAAATGAACCCCTTCGCGCTCACCGAATCCTGCTTATCGAGTGTGGCAATTTGAGGGAGATAGGAATTGTAAAATACGAAACCTCCGCAATAACCTACCGACGCTATTCCATAAAAAATCAAAGGAAGCTCCAGGCTGGTACCGGGTTTAAAGAAAAACAAGCCCGCACATGCCAGCGCACCCATCCAGGTAAAAAATTGCAGGTAGCGTTTTTTGTTGCCCCGGTAATCAGCTATCGACGTCAGAATAGGGAGCATTGCCACTATAATGAGGTACGAAAGTCCTAATATGTTGGTTTGCAATACAGTATTAACGTATTTATGTCCAAAAAACGTCACCACGTCATTGTGGGTCTTCTGGTTAGTTGTATAATAAACATAATATGCCGGGAATATGGTTGATGTAATTACCATATTATACGATTGGTTAGCCCAGTCGAACATGCACCATGCCCAGATAGTTTTTTTGTCGTTTTTTGCTTTCATACAGGCTCTAAAAATATGCAAATTTTAGAGTTTACAAAAGCGATAACTGGAATGGATTAAAATAAACCAGCGATGGGTTTATAAACCTTTGGTGTTCGAAACATAAATGCTGCAGCTAAATTCCCTCCCTTGGGAGGGGTGTGCGAGGCTGAGCGCAATGGCAGGGAGGGGTGTCGCAGCTAATGCATACGAACTAAACCCCCACCTTCCCTTCCCCAAGGAAGGAATCGCACAGCCCGCTGCTTCTTTCAAAACATTCCGAACACTCCAGGTTTATAAACCCATCGCTAGTTTTGAGTGGCATGGAGTATAAAAATTATTCCCTTCCCTGGTTCAATGTTTTCAATGCCTCCTCTGGTGAATGAAGGTATAATTTATATATATCAGCGGTTTTGCCAATGTGCAATTCGTACTCGTCGCTTTCGAAGCCTTTAATCAACCCTTCGGCAACTTCCAGTGGTGGAATACCATTAGCTCCGCCAATTTCTGCCGAAAATTCGGTGTTTACCAATGGTGGCATCAACTCAAAAACCTTAATATCACTTGTTAAGGCCAGGGTATATCTTAACGCTCTTGTGTAGGAATGTAGCGCGGCTTTGCTTGCGGCATAGGTGGGCAAATTAATGCCGGGCACAAACGCTACAATTGAGGTAACATTTACTATTGCTGCTTCTTTTGAGTTTTTAAGCACTGGCAGCAATTTTTCGGTTAACCGGATAATAGAAAGATAGTTGGTTTGCATTTCTTCCTTAGCCTTATCGTAAGCATTTACGTCCGCGCCTAATTTATAGGCATAAGCACTGCCCGCATTATTTATCAGGATATCGAGCCCACCAAATTCCCTGGTTATGTGGCCGATGAGTTTATCGATATCAACTTCGCTGTTAATGTCTGTAGCTAGCATGCTTACATTTTTTAATTGAGCAGCGGCCTTTTGCAGCTTCGCTTCGGTCCTGCCGGTGATGATCACCCTATTATTTTTCTCGCCCAATAATTTTGCGATTTCGAAGCCGATACCTGAACCACCGCCGGTGATCAGCACTGTTTTATTTGTTATATTCATTTTATT
>DASXMZ010000568.1:0-4402 GCA_036495385.1 Mucilaginibacter sp.
TCGCATTACGCCTCGGGACCTTTGAATCAGGATTATTCGAAAATGTAGCCAAAACTAAGGTATCAAAAGGAAATATCTTTATGCTGTTCACCAATAGAAAGCGATTTTTGAAATACCTGTATTGCATTTTGATAGGCGCTCCTCTATGGTTTATAGTTGGTATAATAATTACTTTGTCTCCCGAATTTGCTAAGGCTCTGGGTACAAAAGAAACTATCAGCGCCGGTACTGGTGTTATTTGGTTTTACACCGGTGCAGCAGCAGGTAATATAATAGCCGCTTTATTAGCACAGATCACGAGGTCACGAAAGTTTACGATGCTAATTTTCCTGGTTTCAAATGCGGTTTGCGTTTTAGCTTTTTTAGCCGCCAGGGGAATAACAAACCAGCAATTCATTTTGCTTTGCTTGTCGATTGGTATCACGGGGGGCTACCTTGCAACCCTGGTGACTGTCGCAACAGAGCAGTTTGGCACCAACATAAGAGCAACCGTCACTACAACGGTTCCCAATTTTGTAAGAGGTACACTACTACCTATCAATGCTGTATTTAGCTTGCTGGTAGCTAGTTTTGGTATGATTAAAAGTGGCTTTATTTTGACTTTTTTTCTCACAGGTATAGCCTTATTGGCCTTAAGCAGATTGAAAGAAAGTTTCAGCAAAAACCTTGATTATGTAGAAGGGATCGAAACTCCCGAAACGGAATTAGCAGTATAAGCAGATTCTCAAAAACGCTTCTTAATTTTTTAGTAAAGTTATATTAACCAATTATTACCGTTCAGACTATGACTGAAATCACATCATCCAAAATTACACGTAACGCCGTTTTACTGGTGCTGGTTGCCACCCTGGGCTATTTTGTTGATATATATGATTTGATGATCTTTTCAATAGTACGAGTCAAAAGCCTGCATGATATAGGAATTGCCGATGCAGATATCCGCTTAAAGGGCGTTTATGTAATAAATATGCAAATGTTGGGGCTGCTCTTAGGTGGAATATTGTGGGGTATTTTAGGCGATAAACTCGGGCGTCTTAAGGTTCTTTTTGGCTCGATCCTCGTATATTCAATGGCGAATTTCGCGAATGGCATGGTCCATGATATCAACAGTTATGCTGTAATTCGCTTTATTGCAGGCGTTGGGCTTGCGGGCGAACTTGGCGCGGGTATCACCCTGATTAGCGAGACCTTGAGTAAAGAAAAGAGGGGATATGGCACAATGATAGTTGGCATGATAGGTCTTTTGGGAGCTATTGCTGCAGGTATTGCAGGGAAGTACGACTGGCGTACCTCTTATTACATTGGCGGTGGACTTGGCATCACACTTCTTGCGTTAAGACTAGGAACTTTTGAATCCGGTTTGTATAAAAATGTAGCTAAGACCGGTATTTCCAAAGGAAATATTTTCATTTTGTTTACCAATAAAAAGCGATTTTTAAAATATCTGTATTGCATTTTAATAGGTATGCCAATTTGGTTTGTTGTGGGTATAATACTAACATTGGCACCTGAATTTGCCAAGGCTTTGGGTGCAAAAGAGAGCATTAGCGCCGGTACAGGTATTATGTATAGTTATGGCGGCGGGGCGATTGGAAATGTGCTTATCGCAGCATTGGCGCAGGCAACAAAATCGCGAAAGCTGGCATTGATGGTGTTCATGTTTTTATATGCGATCACCGTTTCAATTTTATTGAGCGCTAAGGGTATAACCAACCAGCAATTTATATTGCTCAGTTTTCTTATTGGGGTAGCGGGAGGCTATTTCGCAACTTTGGTAACAGTTGCCTCAGAACAGTTCGGTACCAATATACGGTCGACAGTTACCACAACGGTTCCAAATTTTATCAGGGGGATGTTAATTCCTATGAATGCTGTCTTCAGCTTTTTGGTAGTTCGTTATGGCATGATCGGGAGCGGTTTTATTATGTTATTTGTTGTTACAGCTTTAGCAGTATTTGCTTTAAGCCAGTTAAAGGAAAGTTTTGATAAAGACCTGGATTATGTTGAAGTTGACGAAAAAACTGAGTCTGCTTATCTTAAATGACAGGCAGACGCATTAAAATATATTTCAAGTCAAAAAAACATTTTCTCAAGTTCCAGCGGAACTTTTGGTTGGTAGAATCCGCAAATTAACCACCAGGCGTTCCTATCGGAACGCTTCGTGACCTCTAAAATTTATAGTCTACCGACCAAATGTGCCGATGGCACACATAAAAAACTAAAAAATGTCTAAATAAATTTTAATGCGTCCGCCCTGGTTTAAATAGTGCAATTTTATAATTTTTACCTTTCATTTTTTACCTTAGCCCGTCCAATTATTTTAACTATGACTGATGATCAAACCAAAATCACGAGAAATGCTGTTTTTTTAGTACTGGTGGCCTCTTTAGGGTATTTTGTAGATATCTATGATCTTTTAATTTTTTCAATTGTACGAAAGACGAGCCTGCTCGATATAGGTGTTAATGCCAGCGATGTACTTTCCAAAGGTCTTTTTATAATAAACGTCCAAATGTTTGGGCTTTTACTTGGCGGAATACTGTGGGGTGTGCTTGGAGATAAGTTGGGAAGAATCAAAGTACTTTTCGGTTCTATATTACTTTATTCGATTGCAAATTTTGCTAATGGCTTTGTTCATGATGTAAATACTTATGCAATAGTCCGGTTTATAGCTGGTATTGGCCTCGCCGGTGAGTTAGGGGCAGGGATCACTTTAGTGAGCGAAACTTTAAGCAAAGAAAAAAGAGGTTACGGAACCACAATTGTAGCGGTTATAGGCTTGTTTGGCGCTGCCGCTGCGGTTTTGGTAGCCAAATATGGCTGGCGTAATGCATATTTCGTAGGTGGCGGCCTGGGAATTGTTTTGTTGCTGCTCAGGTTGGGAACTTTTGAATCCGGTATGTTTAAGAATATCGAACAGGCGGAGGTATCAAAGGGTAATTTTTTTATGTTGTTTACCAATTGGACCCGTTTTAAAAAATATTTGTATTGCATTTTAATTGGCGCGCCTTTGTGGTACGTAGTTGGTGTTCTGGTTACCTTATCTCCGGAGTTTGGCAAGGCACTAGGGGCAAAAGAATCACTTGATGCCGGTACAGGTATTTTGTGCACTTATATCGGAATATCTGTTGGCGGCATATTTGCCGGTATATTGTCCCAGGTAACCCGTTCCCGCAAACTAACCATGCTCATATTTTTACTATTGTCAGCAATAAGTGTAATAGCCTATCTGAGTGACTTCGGAATTACAAACCAGCAATTCATCTGGCTTTGCTTCTTCATGGGTTGTGCGGTTGGATATTGGGCGACCTTTGTTACCATCGCATCGGAGCAATTTGGAACAAACATACGGTCAACGGTAACTACAACTGTTCCTAATTTTGTAAGAGGTTCCTTGATACCCATTAACATGGCTTTTGCCGCGCTAAAAGGAAGTCATGGAATGATAAATGCAGGTTATATTATGATGGCAATTTTAACAATAGTAGCATTGTTTTCTCTGAGTCAATTAAAAGAAACTTTTGGCAAGGATCTCAACTATGTTGAGATTAGTTGACTGGGTTGAATAGTCTATTAAGTGAGTGATTTTTATTCCTGAACATAACTTAATCAATTGCTAACACAATCAACATAATCAACTAATTTTGCACCGATGATAAGTAAGGAACATATAGCAGCCGGGTACCAACTGATACAGGATGAAATATGCACGGCACTAGAAGCTGTGGATGGTCAAGGCCGTTTTGAGGAAGAAAAATGGGAGCGCGAGGGCGGCGGCGGTGGCCGCACGCGGATAATTCAAAACGGGAACATTTTTGAAAAGGGCGGTGTCAATTTCTCAGCAGTTCACGGTCAGCTACCCGACTCGGTAAAAAAAGCATTGAAAGTTGAAGAGGATGATTTTTTTGCTACAGGAGTTTCCATAGTGATCCATCCAAATCATCCCATGGTTCCTATCATACACATGAATATCCGCTATTTCGAAATGCCATCTTCTTTTGGCATTGGCAGCGAACCAGTAAGATGGTTTGGCGGCGGTATTGATTTAACTCCACATTATATAATTGAGAATGATGCAAGTTATTTTCACGCTAATTTAAAATCCGTTTGTGATAAATACAACCATGATTTCTATCATCGTTTTAAATCATGGGCCGATGACTATTTTTTTATCAAACACAGGGGTGAGACAAGGGGAATAGGAGGGATATTTTACGACCGCTTAACCGCAACTGATGAATTAAGCTGGGAAACCATTTTTGAATTCTCAAAAACATTAGGGCGTTCATTCATACCAATTTATACCGAGTTAGTAGAACGCAACAGGCAGAAGGAATTTACAGAAGAACAGCAATTTTGGCAATATCAACGCCGGAGCAGGTATACCGAGTTTAACCTGGTT
>DASXMZ010000569.1:0-4856 GCA_036495385.1 Mucilaginibacter sp.
CAACGATGCTGAGCAGGATCAAAAATTTATTAGCGAACTCGAAACCGTCCACAAAAAACTGATGGACCGAGAAACTGAAGTAATCGATTTGCAAAAGAAAGTTATTGAATTATTTGAAGAAATACGACAAGCCAAAGTGACTGTTTAACATCCCAATTTTGGGGTAATCAGCAGTAATTTGCAAGTAATACTTACAGCTGGACAAGAGTCCGGCTTTTTTTTTAATTAAAAAGATAACGCATTGTTAAATGTTTTTTACCAAATACCGAACCCATGGCACTGTGCAAGGCTATCATTTTTTCATTAAAATCGCCTACCCATGATAGCTCAAGTTCCTTGTATTGATTCAATGGTAGAACATATTCGCCGAGGGTAATAAAAATTGCCGATTCGAGACCGTGATTTTGGAATTTTTGCTTTGTTCCCATTACAATTGCCCTCATTCGCGAAACACCTTTCCATCTCAGGTATAAAAACTTTAGTTTTCCTATTAAATCAAGCTTACCTTTTAATGGCTTAAGCATGGGGTTTGCGTCGGGCAGCACGATGAGAAATGAGGCTGGTTCCCCATTTACATACGCAAAGTAAATTAGCTTTTCGTCCATCAGGGCTTTCATTTTAGTGAAACTTTCGCGGATGGTATCATGGGTGATCGGAACAAAATTCTCAAAATCCTTCCACCCGTCATTGTAAATTTCCATGAAATCAGCACTGAACTGTTCAATTTCTTTAGTGCGGAGATGTTTAAATTCGTACCCCGGTTTTTGCGAAACCCATTTGGCTATTTTATA
Source organism: Mucilaginibacter sp. (assembly GCA_036495385.1). GTDB lineage: Bacteria > Bacteroidota > Bacteroidia > Sphingobacteriales > Sphingobacteriaceae > Mucilaginibacter. Next base: position 792 of record DASXMZ010000569.1, read on the forward strand.
AAATCTTTCGGGAAATGGTTTTAAGATATCCAAATGATTGGTAATCTGAGCATATAACGTTTTGAACCCATAATTTTCAAAAAATGCGTGATAATAAGGATGGTTATAATTCATCCCGTATGATGGGGGGGAGTCGAACCCTTCAGTTAGTAAACCCCAGAAGTTGTCATTTTCACCGAAGTTAATTGGCCCGTCCATCGCCTGCATCCCGTTTTCAATAAGCCATTTTTTTGCAGTATCGAATAAAAGAAAAGCGGCTGCTTCATCATTTATACATTCAAAAAAACCCATGCCACCGGTCGGCACTTCGTAATTATAAGCTTTTTTATTGTTTATAAAAGCTGCAACACGGCCAATCAATTGCCCGTTATCATCAGTAAGTATCCACCTGGTACATTTGCCATCCTGATGAAAATTGTTTTTTGCAGGATCGAAAACTGCTTCAACATCATTATCAAGGGGGCAAACCCAAACATCATCGTTTTTATAAATTTCCCTTGCTACGTTTAAAAATGCTTTTCTGGTAGATTTGTTGTTTACTTCGGTAACGGTCATGTATGTACTTAAGAAAATAGACTAATAAAAAAAGCATCCAGATTAGTCTGAATGCTTTGAAACAAATCTACATATTAAAATCAATAATCGTCATCGTCATCATAATCATCATAATTTTCGTACCCTATATCATCTAAAGGGCCGTCAAAGTCTTCATCCTCGTCAACAATCTTTTTGGGGGGTTTCTGATCAAGTGAGCTGTCGTCATCATCTTCACCATCGCCCACATTCTTAGAATCAGCTTTCTTGCTTACAGGTTTTTTTGGAGTTCCCATTGCCATGAATTTTTTAGTAAAACTTTTTTAAATAATAACTGGTTGTTTTAAACGCTAAATTTATTTTATAGGATGCAGTTATTCTATTTCAAAGTAAAAATAATCAAAATCATTTTCATTAAAAATAACAATTTAATTATTTATTTTTTTTAATTATTCGGCGTGTTCGCCGATAGATTCGCCGCTATCTGTAAATTCCTTTATTTGAGGCAGTTCATTTATATCGTTAATTCCGAAATAGTCCATAAAGACACTGCTGGTACTGTAAAGTATAGGTTTTCCAATCGCGTCCGACTTCCCGGCGATAGTTATTAATTCTTTTTCGAGCAATTTTTGGACAGAATAGTCGCAGTTTACGCCGCGTATTTGTTCAACCTCCGATTTTGTAACGGGTTGTTTATAGGCGATAATGGCAAGCGTTTCCAATGCTGCCTGGCTTAGTTTCTTTTTAGCCCGCTGCGCCTGCAATAAGCTGATTACGGCATGATAATCTTTCTTTGTTAAAAATTGATAGCCATTATTCAGCTTTACAACCTCCATTGCAAAACTTTTATCCTGGTATTTATTGGTAATATTTTGGATATGCTGATTTATCTCGCCCTCGCTAAACTCCTGGTTGAATGCAGCTTGCAGGCAATAGATAATTTCCTCGGTGCGAATGCTTTGTTCCGAAACAAAGATCAATGCTTCAATATATTGTTCTATATCTTCCATGTTGGGAAAGTCAGTAAAGTCCGAAAGTCGGGAAGTCCGAAAGACGGGAAGTCCGAAAGTAAAAAAAAGAAAGTGGATTCAGAAGCTATTTATTATCGAAGTAACATTCCTTTATCTTTCGGACTAAATGAGTCCGAAGGTCCGAAAGACGGGAAGTCCGAAAGTAAAAAAAAAGTGAATTCAGAAGCTATTTATTATCGAAGTAACTTTCCTTTATCTTTCGGACTTTACTGACTTTTCCGACTTTCGGACTTCCTCAATTAGTAATTAATCACTTGTTCCTCAATCTGCGCGGGTATCTGGCGCCACTCGTATTTTTGAGTACGCAACTGCGGTTCAAAGCCGGCTTCCTTTATAGATTCCTGTATGCCTTTTGCCGTAAAACGATGGGGTGCACCAGCGGCCGAGACCACATTTTCTTCAATCATTATCGAACCAAAATCGTTAGCGCCGGCATGCAGGCATAATTGTGCTACTTGCTTTCCAACCGTTAACCAGGATGCTTGTATATTTTTTATGTTCGGCAGCATAATACGGCTAAGCGCTATCATGCGGATATATTCGTCACCGGTTACATTGTTGGTAATGCCTCTCAACTTACGCAACAGCGTGCCATCATCCTGGAAAGGCCATGGGATGAACGCTACAAAACCATACGCGCCCTCAGGTTTTTCGGCCTGTACTTCCCTTATCCATGCCAAATGTTCAAAACGTTCTTCAATAGTTTCAATATGGCCAAACATCATGGTGGCAGAGCTTGGCAAATTTAATTTATGTGCGGCACGCATCACATCAAGCCACTCTTTACCGCCGCATTTCCCTTTGCTGATAAGCCGGCGAACACGATCGTTCAGGATCTCGGCGCCGGCACCTGGTAAAGAATCAAGTCCTGCTGCTTTTAATTCCCTCAAAACGTCGATATGGCTCATGCCCTCTAATTTGGCAACATGCGCAATTTCCGGCGGACCTAACGAGTGAAGTTTTAAGGTAGGATATAGTTCTTTTAACTGCCTGAAAGTATCCGCATAAAATTTTAAACCCAGATCGGGGTGATGACCTCCCTGCAGCAGTAATTGGTCGCCACCATAGCGGAAAGTCTCTTCTATTTTTTGTTTATAGGTTTCAATGTCAGTAATGTAACTGTCCTCATGCCCCGGGCGACGGAAGAAATTACAGAATTTGCAGTTGGCAATACAAACGTTGGTGGTGTTTACATTCCGGTCAATTTGCCATGTTACTTTTCCGTGCGGCACCTGTATTTTGCGCAGCTCATTGGCTGTGTACATTAAATCCGGCGTGGAGGCATTTTTATAGAGATATGTGCCTTCCTCCTGGCTTAAAAATTCAAACTGCAAAGCACGCTGCAACAGATTGGCTGTGTTCATGCACAAATATACGTTGTTTTCAGTTTGCAGCGAGCAGTTTACAGTCAACAGAATCTAAAATTAAAAAGGTACCCTGTTGTATTAGGTTTTGGAATATTTTCTATGATACCGACACTTATGTAACTTGTTGGAAGTTAGTATATTCGCAAATGAGGAATAAGGTGCTGGAATTTTTAAAAAATAATGCGCCCGTAAGTCTAACTATAATCTCGGCTTACGGATACTTCTGCGTATACATATTTGAGTATGGATATTTCAAGTATTTCAATCTCCCACCTAACTTTATCGAAGTCCAGTTAAATGAGGTATTGGCATTTATATTCTCATTAGTTTTGATTATATCTGGTTTAATATTTTGGATAGATAAACTCCTTTTAATAGATACTTCATATGGAGCTCGAAGATTTTTAATTAATACAGCACTTAAAACAATTGGATTAGGTTTGATGGTGTTTTTTTTGGTGATTAATATTACAGACTTTTCATTAATTACATACGAAATCTTATTAATAATAATTGTTGTTTTGTGCATAGGAATCACATTTTGGGAATACTTGTTTACAAGAAAGCTTAAAAAGGTAAAAGAGAAATTGGAAAATGACTTTATTGAAGAGGCTACAGATTTTCTCAAAAAAAATCCATCAGCAACTTTTGACGAAGTAAAAGAAGAAATAAAACAAAAATTGCTTGCGCGACAGAAACCGCCTACAAATAAGCAATCAACAAAAGATCGGAAACCCTTTTCAGAATTGGTCGATCTGATATCTCTGGCTATAGCTATACTATTAATATGTTTCGGTTTAGGCTATTCTGATGCTTCGAGATTGAAATCGTTTGTTGGGTTTAGAAAGCATTCAACAATTTTTATTCTTAAAAAATATGGTGAAACGATGATTTGCAAAAATTATAATTTCAAGACCAAAGAATTCGGCGATAGTATTTTAGTTTATAAAACTTCTGACACGTCTAATAATGTTCTTATTGAAAAAAGAATCAAATAGAATTTTTTTTCAAAACTGCGCATCTCTCCTTCTGTCCAACCTCAAAACTTTGGTTACATTTTTCGCTAATGTTCGCGTTTCAAAATATTGATTAAAAAGACGAAGTTGAGTTTGTATAGCTTTTAATGATTTGGC
>DASXMZ010000570.1:0-3170 GCA_036495385.1 Mucilaginibacter sp.
TCCGAATATATCGATAAAAAATCGGGAGTATCGGCACGTTTAACCATATCAGCATTTGAAAACCTGGTAAGTAACGCCGAACGGCGCATGCTTATTAATCGCGAAAAGAGCACCTTCGTACGCATATCCGATTTTCTGGGCGTAATTCCCGCAATCACCGGTAAAATTGAATTGGTTTATGAAGGTGAACTGGAGGGCCCTGGTAAAGTAGCAAATATCCTGATTGGCAAAGCCATCAAAACATTGATGCTGCAATTTTTTCCTGATCCTGAAAAAGCAAAGAAAGCAAAGGCTCCAAACCCTTATGCCGATATCATAAACTGGTTTGGCGACGGAAATAACTTAGCGTTAATTGATGAGTTGCCCCTGCAGGAATATAAAAAAGCTTTAAATTCAGTTACAGGATTAAAAACACTGGTTAAAAAGTTTCACCCCCGCTTAAGCGAGAACCAGGATTTGTTATTAATGGAATTTGTTCTGCATGGCTTATCTGAGTTTTCTCAGTTAAACAAAGGCTTTCTCGACAACGGATTTGCATTCTCAGACATGTTTAACAGCTTGTTCAACCTGCAGCCCGATGAAGACGACCTGGATATAGATGATGACCATTATTAGTTTCTTTATTTAACCCCAACCAATGAAGGGACAAACCCTTAATCTCGTCGTCGCAGGTTTCGTACTACTTTTGATCGACCTGTACGTTTTAAACGGTATACACGGACTATCAAAAAAGTGGCTGTCTTTCCAAAAGAAATGGTTCAAAAACGCATATTTAACTGTCTCGGCTTTATTATTAATAGGCCTATTATTGGTTATATATGTCAAAGTAGGCTTGATTGTGAGGCTTACTTTTCTAATCGCTTTTTTCTTTCTCTTTTTATGTAAGCTATCGTTCTTGCCATTTTTAGTTGCTGACGACTTGCGCAGGTTAAGTGTTTATTTGATAACCTATTTAAAAAAAACTGTGCCTGCGAAACTGGTTGAACAACCACCGCTGGCCGCCATACCCCGTTCAGAATTTTTAATGAAAGCAGGACTGCTGGCTGGCGCAATTCCGTTAGCAGCTCTAAAGCTCAATATGAAAAATGGGCTTTATGATTACCATGTAAAACGCCATACGTTATACTTGCCAAACCTGCCAAAGGCATTTGACGGCATCAAACTCGGACAGATATCCGACATACATTCAGGCAGCTTTTATAGCAAAAAGGCGGTGCTCGGCGGAGTTGAAATGCTGATGCGCGAAAAAGCTGATCTTATATTTTTTACCGGCGACCTGGTAAACGGCGCAAGCAGCGAAATGAGTGACTACCAGGACATTTTTAGCAAAGTTAAAGCACCGCTGGGTGTGTACTCATCCTTAGGAAACCATGATTACGGCGACTATGGCGAATGGCCAAACCCAGCTGCCAAAAGAAAAAACCTGCTTGATTTAATTGCCACTCACAAAAATATGGGCTGGGATTTACTAATGAATGAAAACCGCCGCCTAAAAGTTGATGGTGAAGAAATAGGCATATTGGGGGTTGAAAACTGGGGTGCGTTAAGCCGTTTCCCAAAATATGGCCGAATGGACCTTGCCGTGAAAAACACGGATGACCTGCCAGTAAAATTGCTTTTGTCACACGACCCATCACACTGGCGGGCACAGGTACTACCTCAATATCCGCAAATTGATGTTATGTTTTCGGGACATACCCATGGCATGCAGCTAGGTGTTCAAACAGAACATTTTCAATGGAGCCCCATACAATATATTTATAACGAATGGGCGGGCTTTTATCACGAAGGGCCGCAGCAATTGTATGTAAATGTTGGCTATGGATTTTTAGGCATCCAGGGAAGGGTTGGAATATTGCCGGAGATTACGATATTTGAATTAAAAGCCGCAACCAATCCATTGTTAAAAAAAGCTTAAAATTGTTGCAGGCTGGCCATTTTTATCTACTAATGAAAAAAATATTTCAGCCCGCTTTTGATTTTCTGCTATTCAGCAATATTTTCATATCCCTATGTGCGGTTGCCCAGGGGCTGGTAACGTTTTACCTGATAGAAACAAAACCCGTTTTCCCTGTTATCGGCTTGCTGTTTACGTCCACACTCGGCATTTATAATTTCTGCATATTATTAGCCAAACCCGAACAACCCAGTCAATCGCCCTACAAACGGATACGCTGGTTCTTTGCCCATTACCGCCTTATGGTAACGCTTACTATTGTATCGTTGTTATCATTAGTACCGCTCTTCTTTTTAATGTCAGTAGAGTCTAGAATACTACTTGTGTTTTTGAGTGTGATATCCTTTTGTTATGGACTGCCACTATTTACTGTTGGCGATCAAAAATTCGGGTTACGTAACATCCCCGGCTTAAAACAGTTTCTTATTACATTGGTGTGGACCATGAGCAGCGTTTTATTGCCTGTTTTAGAGGCTCAACACCTTCACCTGGCAGATATATCGATGCGGGATATTACCATACTAATTGCAAAACGGTTTCTATTTATTGCTGCTTTAACCGTACCCTTTGATATACGCGACCTATTTGAGGACCGCCAGTCGGGTTTAAAAACGGTGCCTGTTGTTTGGGGCGAAAAAAACGCTTACCTGTTTTGCCAGGCGCTGCTTGCCGGTTATATCGTTTTGCTATTTCTTTTCAGGGATAACGGGTTTAACCGCGATTTCTTTGCGCTAGCCATTACTGCGATATTAACCGGCTGGCTTATATTTAAATCCAAATGGGAAAAGAATGAATATTACTATTTCTTTTACCTGGATGGAGTGCTGATACTTCAATATGTGGTGTTGCTGGCATTCAGTAAAATCCGGTAGTCCGTACTTTTTACCCAAGCTACACAGCAATGTATTCAAATGGCTGCTAACTATAATAATTCCGCTTGGTTTTATGACAAGCTTTCGGGCATGGTGTATGGCAGGGCTTTGATCAATGCCCAGGTATACCTGCTGCAATACATCCCCGAAGGGGCACATGTGTTAATTGTTGGAGGCGGCACTGGCTGGATTTTGGAAGAAATAACTAAAATTCATCCTTCAGGACTACAAATAACTTATGTCGAGATCGCTGCTGATATGATTGCGCTCTCTAAAAAAAGAAATACAGGCAATAACAAAGTAGTTTTCATTAATGAGGCTATTGAAAACGTTTCCCTACC
>DASXMZ010000571.1:0-2606 GCA_036495385.1 Mucilaginibacter sp.
CAAGTCAGGTAGCATCTTTTTACCGTCATATCCGGGGCCGGTTAATTGACCGTTCAGATACATATCAGTATTGAAAGGATCTTTGCCCCCGCCGGCGGGAGAGCCTGCAGCGTTTTTACCGGGCTTGCCTTTTCCAGGGCCATTAAGATCTTGCCAGGAAACCAGGTTACCTCTTTCTCTTAATATATTTTCGTTAACACGATCGGTACGCCAGATACAATAATCTTGAACCTGGTCCCACGATACACCAACTACAGGATAATCCTGAAAAGCCGGGTGTCTTAAATAGTTATCAACATATGGTTCGTTATATGAAAGTGGTTTACGCCAAACCAAAGTATCAGGAATCGCATTGTAATATAGTTCGCGATCCTGAGGAAAAGTAACGTTTAACCAATGCATATAATCAAGCCAATCCTGGTTAGCAACTTCTGTTTCATCCATATAAAATGAAGGAACAGTAACCCTGCGACGAACATTATTATATTCATAAGTAACATCCTGGTTTGCGCTTCCACCCATTACAAAAGTACCGCCTTCAATAGGAATAAGGCCAGGGCCAGGCGATGGGTGTGTTTGCCTAAACCGTAGATAACCACCGGTCTTTTTATCGTTATAGGTAATCCCGGTTTTTTGAGACTGTTGCTGATGTTTACTGCAGCTGCTCATCAAGGTACCTATGCCTAACAGCATAATAGCAGTTTGCGTAAAAAGTACTTTCATTTTTTTACAGTTATTTTTTTTAATGTAAATTTAAAACATTTTGAATAAAATGTTGATTTAATTATCTTTTCTTTTGGATAATTAAAGTGTCATAGGGGTTTTAACGCAAAACCTGCTCATCTGGTTTCATTATTTGAATTCTTTTCCCACAAAACTTATTTAAACGGTTGAACGTAATACGTTGAATTACTATATATTTATCCCCTATAATAAATAAGATAAATTATTCTGATGAAGTTTTTCTCCCTTAAAACTATTTTTTTTTTCATTTCAATATTATTGCCTTCCCTGGGGATGTCGCAAACTCTTGCAAGGGGAAATACAGAAGTTGTCTTTTTAAATTTGACGCCGGATTCGCGCTCCGGGGCTTTGGGCGACGCGGGCGTTGCACTTACGCCGGATGTTAATGCCAATTACTGGAATCCCGCCAAGCTTGCTTTTCTTGAAAACGACAATGATATATCTTTATCATATAGTCCGTGGCTCAGGCCTTTAGTCCCTGATTTGAGCTTATCTTTTTTAAGCTATGCACATAAGATCGATGAACGTAATTCTATTGGTGCATCCCTGCGTTATTTTAATTACGGTTCCACGCCGCTTACAGATGTGTACGGTAATAGTCTGGGCACATACTATCCAAATGAGTTTTCCATAAACGGGGCTTTTTCACGAAAATTCGGTGATGAGTTTTCACTTGGTTTAACTGCAGGTTATATTCATTCCAATTATTCGGCAGGATTAGGACAGCAGAATAGAGCAGGTAACGCGATAGCCGCGGGTGTTTCTTTATATTTAACCAATCAATTGCAGGAGTTTAATAATGATGCAACTTTCTCATTCGGTACAAATATCTCAAATATAGGTTCAAAGATCAGCTATAGCGATGTAGGCATAAAATACTTTTTGCCCGCCAATCTGAAAATCGGCGCAGCGAATACAATAAATCTCGATGACTTTAATCAGATAACTTTAGCCCTTGATTTTAATAAATTATTAACGCCAACGCCACCTATACGGGATGGACAGGGGAATATCATAGCCGGGCAAGATGATGATATTTCTGTTCCTGAAAGTATTTTTCAATCTTTTACTGATGCTCCGGGAGGCTTTAGAGCAGAATTGCGGGAGATCACAATTTCTACAGGTTTGGAATATTGGTATAGCCAGATATTTGCATTAAGAGCCGGCTACTATTATCATAACCTTAACGATCCGAACAATGTGAATGGTGGCGGAGGCGGCAATTACCTCACTTTGGGTGTGGGCGTTAAATATGCTGAATTTAATTTTGATTTTTCATACGTAGCCGCCAGCCAGCAAAACAGTGCTTTATCAAATACTTTACGTTTTACTTTAATCGCTAATTTTGGCGGTTATAAAAATGTAAATAAACGATAATGGGAAAAATAAAGGTAGGTTTTGGTTTTGATGTGCATCAGTTAAAAGAACAGCACCCTTTTGTTTTGGGCGGTGTTAATTTGGAACATCACGCAGGTGCTTTTGGACATTCGGATGCCGACGTGCTACTACATGCTATATGCGATGCCTTGTTAGGAGCGGCAAATTTGCGCGATATAGGTTTTCACTTTTCAAATAAAGATGAAAGATGGAAAGGCATAAGCAGCCTGGTTTTATTACAGCATGTGGTAAAACTTTTGAAAGATAAAGGATGGCAAATAGGTAACATTGATGCCATGGTATGCCTCGAAGAACCCAAAATAAACCCGCACATTCCCGAAATGAAAGTCAATATAGCAAACGCCGCCGCTATAGAAGAGGATGACATATCAATTAAAGCAACAACAAACGAGCAATTGGGCTTTATTGGCCGCCAGGAAGGCGTGGTTGCTTATGCTGTTTGTTTGCTAGAAAAGTCCGAAAGT
>DASXMZ010000572.1:0-24608 GCA_036495385.1 Mucilaginibacter sp.
AGCAACAAAATGGGTAATTGACCCAATGCATTCCGAAGTTCAGTTTAAGGTAAAACACCTGGTGATCTCGACAGTAAGTGGATTTTTCAAAAGTTTTGAAGGAAGCATGGATACTGTAAATGACGATTTTGAAGATGCCGACATTTCTTTCTCGTTAGATATCGAAAGTATCGACACCAATCAAAGTCAGAGAGACGGCCATTTAAAATCACCTGAATTTTTTGATGCAGAGAAATATCCGAAAATTACTTTTAAATCAACTTCATTCAAAAAGACTGATGATGACGAATATAAATTAACAGGCAATCTTACTATAAAAGACGTTACAAAATCAGTTACGCTTGATGCGGAATTTGGTGGCTCGACAGATGATTTTTACGGAAATACCAAAGCAGGTTTCGAAGTTACCGGTAAAGTTAATCGTAAAGATTTTGGCTTAACTTGGGACGGTGTAACCGAAGCCGGTTCGATCGTTCTCGGAGAAGATATTAAACTGCTGATCAACGTGCAGTTTGCAAAACAAAAATAATTCTTTTCATTTCGGATTTCGGAATTTCGATTTGGGATTTTGAAGGGCAACTGAGATGAATCATAAAAAAGCCATTTGGAAACAATTGGCTTTTTTTTATTAAAAGCTGCCGTGAAATGATTAATTTAGGGCATAATTATTAGAATGAGAACCTTACCTTATTTATCAATGTTCGTAATTCTTATATTATCCTGTAATCAGGAAGAAAAAAAGAACAACATTTCAAAGCCCATTGATACTTCATTAAGAACTGCAAAAAAGGACACTGTGTATCCGGATGATAAAGACACAGTTGCAATTCAGAATGATTACGGCGATACCGCGGTCTTTACAAAAGGTAAATTAAGGCAAATACTTAAACATTATCCTGAGTTAAATCGGGGGGCCTTACCTCCTGACTGGGCTTTTGCTAAAGCTGAACTGGAAGATCGAGAATTTGGCGATCAGTTTCGTTCGGAGCTAGGTCAGGATAATTATTATCAGTTGTATGCCTATTTTCACAAAATCAGACATGATAAAAAAAAATATCAGGTTGAGCGGGAAACATTAACTAATCTTTATAACCACATTAATTACATATTTCACATATTGACTCACGGAGGTACTTATTTTGGGCATCAAGACGCCCGCATAGAAGGATATGTGGAATATGATCTTCAATCCATTGATCAATATCAGAAGGAATTTGATATCTCAAAACAAAAAGAATTGTACATTAACACATTAAAGCAAATAATAAATGACGAAATAACAGTTGATGCCGATACACCGGAAAGTGAAAAGCCAAAGTTAAAAAATGAGCTACTTAAAACTGTAAACGAAATTGACAGTTTAATCACAAATTACTTCTATTTGAAAATCACCCAAAGGTTTCAATATATGTATTATCAATATTGACTAAAAAATATGCTCATAAAAATATACCCTGAAAATCCTAACCCGAAAGCAATTGAGCAGGTTGTGCAGGTGCTGCAAAAAGGCGGTATCATCATCTACCCTACTGATACCGTGTATGGTCTTGGGTGCGATATAACCAATCATAAGGCTATCGAAGCAATTTGCAAGATCAGGAATATCAAACCAGAAAAAGCAAATCTGTCATTTATTTGCTATGATTTGAGCCATATTTCCGATTATATAAAACCAATTGATAATACAACTTTCAGGGTGCTAAAAAAGGCTTTGCCCGGTCCTTTTACCTTTATTTTTAATGCCAACCATAACGTACCCAAGCTGTTAAGCTCCAACAAGAAAACGGTGGGTATCAGGGTGCCGGATAATAACATTGCCCGTGAAATTGTAAAGGCCCTTGGTAATCCTATCCTTTCAACATCGTTAAAAGATGATGATGAGATTGTGGAATATTCCACCGATCCCGAACTGATCAACGAAAAATACGAAAACCTTGTCGACCTGGTAATTGATGGAGGTTACGGCGATAACGTACCGTCAACGGTTGTTGACTGTACCGGCGGTGAATTTGATATTGTGCGTGAAGGTAAGGGGGAATTGGAAATGTATTTGTAAATTGACCCTAATTGTACGAATTATTTCGAATTTCACGAATTAACTTCTTTATGTTATCAATTCGTGAAATTCGAATTTCAATTCGAGTAGATTAGTGTCCATATCTAATCGCCTTCACAAACCCATCTATCTTTTCCATATAATTTTCCGTTCCCAAAAACTTCACAAACGCGGTGCCGACAATTGCTCCATTGGCGTACTCACATGCTTTTCTGAATGATTCATTATTTGTTATACCAAAGCCGAAAATAGTAGGGTTTTTTAATTGCATTGCTTTGATACGCTTGTAGTAGTCTTCGATGCTGTTCGAAAGCTGTAGGTTTACTCCGGTTATAGTTGACGAGGAAAGCAAATAAATAAAGCTATTGCTTAATTCATCTATTTTACGAATTCGCTCTTCAGAGGTCTGCGGGGTGACCATGAAGATATTGCTCAGGTTATTATCTTTAAAGAAACCGGAATATAAAGTTTCATATTCGTATATAGGTAAATCTGGTACAATAATACCATCCACGCCAACTTCAGCTGCCTTTTTACAGAACCGCTCAACACCATATTGTACTATAGGGTTTACATAACCCATTAACATGATCGGTATGCTAACGCGCTTACGCAGATCTTTTAATTGTTCAAAAAGAACATTCAAGGTCATGCCGTTTACCAGTGCCTTTTGCGAACTAAATTGAATTACCGGCCCATCAGCAACCGGATCAGAATAAGGGAATCCCATCTCCAAAAAATCGGCGCCGGCCTTTTCCAAAGCTGCGGCGATATCAACAGTGGTATTTAATTCGGGATAGCCGGCCGTAAAATATATAGATAACAGGTTATCTTTTTTTGATTCGAATAATTGGTTAAGGCGGTTCATAAGAAGTTCATAGTTGATGGTTCATAGTTCATGGTGAAGCTCGCTATGAACTATCATCCATGAACTATTAGAAATTAAAATATTTTATATACGTATCCAAATCCTTGTCTCCCCTGCCCGAAATGCAGATCACCACATTATCATCCGGTTTGAATTTCATTTTTTCCAGTTGCGCAAGGGCATGCGCCGTTTCAATTGCAGGGATAATCCCTTCAAGTTGTGAGCATAGTAAACCTGCCTGCAGGGCCTCGTCGTCAGTAATGCTTACGTACTGCGCCCGGTTAATCTTATACAAGTAAGCATGTTGTGGCCCAATTCCCGGGTAATCCAACCCTGCCGAAATGGAGTAAGGCTCAACCACCTGGCCGTCGTCGGTTTGCATAAGCAATGTGCGGCTGCCATGTAAAACACCCTCGCGGCCTAAAAAAGTCGTCGCAGCGGAATGGCCGGTGTCTACACCCTTACCGGCAGCTTCAACAGCTACCAGTTTAACATTTTCATCATCTAAAAAATGATAAAACATCCCCATGGCGTTGCTCCCCCCTCCTACGCATGCCATTACATACTCAGGTAGTTCTTTTCCCGTATGTTCCAGGAATTGCTTTTTAGCTTCGAGCGATATAACAGATTGAAACCTGGCAACCATATCAGGATATGGATACGGCCCAACCACTGAGCCAATAATGTAGTGGGTATCAACCGGGTTGCCAATCCAATCGCGCAGGGCCTCGTTGGTGGCATCCTTCAGTGTTTTGCTGCCTGATTTTGCCGGAACTACCTTTGCGCCCAGCATTTTCATACGCGAAACGTTGGGAGCTTGCCGTTCCATGTCTACTTCGCCCATGTAAACCACGCATTCTATGCCTTTTAAAGCACATACGGTTGCCGTGGCTACGCCATGCTGGCCGGCGCCGGTTTCCGCAATAATGCGTTTTTTACCTAAACGAATGGCCAAAAGTATCTGACCGATAGCGTTGTTAATTTTGTGCGAACCTGTATGGTTTAAATCCTCTCGTTTGAAAAATATATTGGCGCCGTACTTTTCAGAATACCTCTTGGCATGGTATAATGGAGAAGGCCGGCCAACGTAATCTCTTAAAAGCTGATCAAACTCGGCCTTAAAATCAGCATCATTAATGATGGATAAATATTGCTTCCGCAGTTCTTCAATATTGGGATAAAGCATCTCGGGGATATAAGCTCCGCCAAAATCCCCATAGTAACCCAGTTCATTAACCCCGTAGTTCATTGCTAATATTTTGTTTGATGATGTCAAATGCCTTTTCTAACTTTTCTATATTTTTTATTCCCGGTTCAGTTTCAAACTTACTGTTCAAATCAACGCCGTAAAATTGAGGATGATTGATATTTCTTATTTCTTCCATATTATCCAGACTTAACCCTCCGCTTAAAAAAAAGGGAACATCAAGGTTGTATTTGTTTAGGATTGACCAATCGAACATTTTACCCGATCCGCCGTGAATTTCCGTCTTTGTATCAAAAAGAAAAAAGTCGACTTTGTTTTTGTATGCGGTAAGTTGCTCGAAATTGAAGTCATTATTCAATCCAAAAGCTTTAATAACTGTCACTTTATTTTTGAATAAATTACAAAACTCAGCGGTTTCATCGCCGTGTAACTGGATGGTATCGAAATTATGCTGATCAATCAATTTGTTGATTCTTTCAGCAGTTTCATTAACAAATACAGCCGTCTTAAAAATTGAATCCGGAATATTCTTTAAACTTTCAAGAGAATCTTTGTTAACGAATCGCGGAGACCGACCATAGAATATGAAGCCCATATAATTAGGCCCTAAAGCTGAAACAGCTTTGATATTCTCCGGGTCTTTTAATCCGCAAATCTTTATTTTCATGTTAGTTCGCTAAAAGTGTTTCGAAGCTTTTTAAAGCTCTTTTGCTGATCAATGCCTCATCAGCTTCATAAAAACAATCTGCAAAGCTTTTCGCCGGCTCTATCGTCCTTATTGCCAGGGCCGCGTTAGCTAACACAACACTATTTTGTGCGCTTGTCGCTTCGCCATTAAGTACATTCATAAATATAGCGGCCGATTCAGCAATGCTCTTGCCACCCAAAATCTCAGTTGGGTTCAATTTTTCAAAACCAAGGTTTTCAATACTGTTTATTTTTTCGCCGTCTGCCGAAAAGGTTTTGAAATCACACGTAAGTGAAATCTCATCGTAACCTTCCAATGCATTCAATATGGTATACTTGATATCCGATTTTTGATACAGGTATGCGTAAATCCGGGCCAGTTCCAAACTAAATACCCCCACAAGCTGGTTTTTTGGCTTCGCAGGGTTAACCATTGGGCCGAGCATGTTAAAAAAAGTTTTTACCCCCAATTCCTTACGTATGGGCGCCACGGTTTTCATAGCCGGATGGAACAACGGAGCATGCAGGAAACAAATATTGGCTTTATTGATATTCGTTTTTAGCTTGTCGTTGTCATTTGTAAACGTGTAACCTAAAAATTCCATCACGTTGGATGAGCCACAACCTGACGAAACACCGTAATTTCCGTGCTTAGCAACCTTGTACCCTGCCCCTGCAACAACAAAAGAGGCAAGTGTAGATATATTGAAAGTATCTTTTCCGTCGCCGCCGGTACCGCAAAGATCAATCAAGTCGTTTGTTTCAAGATCAACTGCAAGGCAAAGATCGAGCATGGCGTCACGAAACCCTTCGAGTTCATTAACGGTAATGCTGCGCATACAATAAGCCGTCATAAAAGCAGCCATCTGCGAATTATTGTATTTGCCCTGTGCAATGGCAGTCAATATTTCCTTGGATTGATCCCGGGTAAAAGTTTTGTTTTCGAAAAGATGATTTAATATTTGTTTCATGCCCCCTGACCCCCGCCAGCTGGCGGGGGAATTTATTTGTTATATTTAATATTTCTCATCCCTTGATAACTCCCCCTTTAGGGGGCTGGGGGGCGAGCCAAAAAAAAGGGTTACCAAACCTGGCAACCCTTCTGAATATTTAAAAAAACAAAAATGGAATTGCCTTACGATTAATCGTTAAGCCACCACCAATTATTGTTTAATATTTTCATTGTCGTTATTGGCACAAATATGGAAATAGTTTTTTCTAAAAGCAAGCAGAATGATATTTTTACATGATATAGGATATCGGATTTCGGAATTTCGATTTAGGATTTAAAAAGCGAGATAAAAATTCAATTCCGAAATCGCAATTCCAAAACGGCGTAGCCCTCTTGAGCACCAAAAAAAACAAACAACAGCGAAAAATCCGAAATTATTACCATGTCTATACACAAAAGAAAAATTAATCCTGAGGATGATCTTGGTTTTGGCCTTCAACCGGTTATAAAGAACCAGCCATTAATTAATAAAGACGGTTCGCCTAACGTAAAACGTGTGGGCCTGTCGTTCTTTAACACAGCCAACAATTACCATACTCTTATAACCATGAGCTGGGGAAAATTCTGCCTCCTGGTTTTAAGCTGTTATTTAGTAATTAACGTAATTTTTGCTTTTGTTTATAATGCTTTAGGTGTGGACAGCCTTGATGGCGTTTGGGGAAGTACCAGATTCGATCATTTTATGGGCGCCTTCTTTTTTTCGGCTCAGACCATATCCACCGTTGGCTATGGTCATATTTATCCAAAAGGAATGTGGGCAAACAGCGCGGCCGCTTTAGAATCGCTGATGGGACTGCTTGCTTTTGCCCTCGCGACAGGTTTACTTTACGGGCGTTTTTCCAGGCCTTCGGCAAGAATTGCCTACAGCAAAAACATATTGGTTGCGCCTTATCTCGAAAGCAGCAAAGCCATTATGCTCAGGTTGGCAAATTTGCGCAGAAATATTTTGATCGACCTTGAAATCGAGATCATTTTTTCATTCAACGAAACAGTGGACGGAAAAATAATCAGAGGATTTTATCCGCTTAAATTAGAGCGACGCAAAGTAAGCGTTCTTACTTCGAGCTGGACAGTGGTGCATCCACTTGACGAAAGCAGCCCGCTCAGGGATATGACCAAAGAAGACCTTGAAAATACCGAAGCTGGTTTTTCAGTATTATTAAAAGCATTTGATGATACTTTTTCGCAAACTGTAAATTCGCGCACTTCTTACCAACACAATGAAATTGTATGGGGAGCTAAGTTTAAACCCACTTTTGACCGGGACGCAGATGGCAGAATAGTTTTGGATTTAAGCAAAATAAGTGATCATGAGGTGTTGGTGATTGTTTAGATGATTTAGCTTATAGACAGATGTTTATAAACCATATAGCAACCTAAATTATAACCGTTTTGCCTAAACAAGATTCTTTTTAAAATTATAAGTATCTTTAGCGTAATGAATTATATAGATTATATCGAAATTAATCCTGAAAAGAGGTTTGGCAAGCCAATTATTATTGGTACACGAATATCAGTATATGACGTGCTAAACTGGCTGGCGGAAGGAATGTCATTTGACGATATTATTTCGGACTTCCCGGAGCTAAATGAAGAACAAATAAAAGCTTGCTTATCATATCCCCAGACAAGTAGTATCAATTAGCCTACCGCAGCAAAGAATTTTTCTCCTTTGCAATCGTATTGTAAACCAATTTGTCAAGCAGTGCCGGAAAAAATTTGCTTATGAGAGATGTCAATTTTCCCTGGCCGGTCATAATTATTGTCCTCTTCCTTTTTTTAACGCCATCAACAATTATAGCTGCTACTTCATCCGAGGTCATCATTTTTTCCTCGTGTAAAGTGCTTTCTCCTTGTTTGGTGCCATCGGCGGCTAATGCATTATTGCGAATATTTGATGCGGTAAATCCGGGACAAGCTGTTAAAACGTGGACGCCGGTTTTTAAGTTTTCCATCCTTAAAACATCAAGAAAACCGTTCATCGCAAATTTTGAAGCTGAATAGCCTGTTCGTCCGGGTAATCCCTTAAATCCGGCTATCGATGAAACCCCAACTATACTGCCTTTTGTTTTTAAAATTTCAGGCAAGGCATATTTTGTACAGTAAACGGCTCCCCAAAAGTTTACATCCATTACGCTTTTTAAAACCTTAATATCAGCGTCTTTAAATAGCGCCCGCATTGATATGCCGGCATTGTTTACCAGCACATCTACTCTGCCAAAAGTTAAAACCGCTTGTTTAACCAGGTGCGCGCAATCTTCTTCAATAGTTACATCGCATTGAACAGCGACAGCCCTTATATTGTATTGTTTTTCAAGTTCCTGTGTTATTTCACATAAGGTAACAAACTGTCTTGCTCCCAAAACAAGGTTAGCCCCTTGCTTTGCGAACTCAGTTGCCAATGATTTTCCTATGCCTGATGATGCCCCGGTAATTATTACAATTTTGTCATTTAACTCCATATGATGAGTGGAATAGCTGAGGTATGCCTAACTTTATTTCAGGCATTTTTACTAAATATTTAAAGGCGAATATAAACATCGCGCCGTAAAAATACTTAATATAATTCCAGCTAAATTTAGCCATGTGCTGGCTCTCGAAGTTTATGATATATGTTTTGGGGAAATAATAATTTTTATAACCTGCTAATCTTATACGGTAGGAAAGGTCGATATCATGTCCATACATGAAAAAGCGCTCATCAAATAAGCCGGTTACATTTAAAACAGATTTGCGCAATAACATACAAGCGCCGTTTAACAGGTCCACTTCAGCAATTTGAAACTCTTCAATCCAATCCTTAACGTTCCTGTTATATAAACGTGTTTTCGATAAGTATTTTGCGAAGCCGATAAATTTAAAAAATGTTATCCAGGGCTTAGTTAAGCCATGTTTCGACTCCGGTAAAAAACGTCCCTCAGATGTGATCATTCTTATGCCCATCCCACCTGTATCGGTGTGAACATCCATAAAGGAAATCATTTTTTCTAAAGAACCGTTGATGCAAATTGTATCCGGGTTGACCAGTAAAACATACTCCCCACTGCTTATTTTTAGTGCCTGGTTGTTTGCTTTTGCTGTCCCGAAATCTGTTTCATTGAATACAGCGGTGATATCCGGAAAATTATTTTGAAGCATTTCCAGTGATCCGTCTTTCGAAGAATTGTTTATCACAATTAACTCATAGTCAATATTTTTTGCAGCATCGACCAATGAATTTAAAGTCTGTTTTAGCAGCAAACCGTTATTATGATTAACAACTATTATTGATAGCTTCATGTTACCTGGATAATGAATTTAAATACGGAACACGGGTGGCAATGGATCTCCCGAGAGTGATTTCATCAACATACTCCAATTCTCCACCAAAAGCTATGCCACGGGCTATTGTGGATATCACGATATCAAAGTTTTTTAATCTTTTATGCAAATAAAACAGGGTTGTATCCCCCTCCATGGTGGCACTTAGCGCAAATATTACCTCTTTTGTTTCATTTGCCTTTAAACGCTCAACTAATGAATCCACTTCCAGGTCGGTTGGCCCAATACCATCCATTGGGGAAATCAATCCCCCTAAAACATGATAAACGCCGTTATACTGGTTAGTGTTTTCAATAGCCATTACATCCCGGGTATCTTCCACCACGCAAATCATGCCATGATCGCGCTTCGGAGAAGCACAGATCTGGCAAACCCGACTATCGGAAATATTTAAACAAACACTGCAAAATTGTATCTCGTTGCGTAACTTGCTGATGACTTTGTTAAACCTCTCCACGTCATCCTTCTCCTGGTTAAGCAAATGCAATACTAACCTTAGTGCGGTTTTTTGTCCAACTCCCGGCAGTCTCGAAAATTCAGCGACAGCATCTTCCAGTAACTTTGATGAAAAGTTCATTTTTCAAATGTAAGCAATAGTCGGGAAGACGGGAAGTCAGAGAAATCTACACAATGTAAAGTTTTGCACAAATTAGAAACTGAAAATTATTTTTGTTTAATTAACTTCTATCTATAACTTGTCGACAAGAATTTTCGTAGATATGCGAACTTTTAAAATAATAATTAAACTTAAAAATCACCTTTCGGAGCCGATTATCGGACTCCCGGACTCAATAAAAACAACATGTCGCCCGGAATATTGCTTTCTTTTATTATTGGTTACTTTTTAGTGCTGCTCATCATATCCTGGCTAACGTCAAGAAAATCATCCGATAACGATACTTTTTTTGTTGCCAACCGTAATTCAAAATGGTACCTGGTGGCTTTTGGGATGATCGGTACTGCCCTGAGCGGCGTAACTTTTATTTCAGTTCCGGGAAAAGTTGGTGCACCAACCGGCGATCAGTTCGAATATTTCCAATTCGTATTGGGCAATGCTGCAGGGTTTATCATTATTGCCACAGTACTGCTGCCGCTTTATTACAGGCTTAAGCTTACCTCTATTTACAGTTATATTGAAGGGGCCTTGGGTACCTGGAGTTACAAAACCGCCGCGGGCATCTTTTTGATCAGCCGTATTATTGGATCTTCGTTCCGGCTATACCTGGTTGTTATTGTATTGCAAAAATTTATTTTTGATAGTTACCACGTGCCCTTTGCTGTGACCGTTTTAATATGCCTGGTGCTGATATGGTCGTACACGTTTAAAGGGGGGTTAAAGACTATTATTATTACCGATAGCCTGCAAACACTGTTTTTAGTTTCTTCAGTGTTTTTATCCATATATTTTATTTGTAGCAGCCTTCATTACAATATTTTTGAAGCCGGCGAAGCAATAAAGAACAGCAGCTATTCAAAAATTTTCTTCTTCGATAACTTTTTAGGAAACAAATTTCATTTCGTAAAAGCATTCTTAGGTGGTTTATTTATTACCGTCGCAATGACAGGGCTCGATCAGGATTTGATGCAAAAAAACCTAAGTCTCAAAAACATCCACGAGGCAAAAAAGAATATGTTCAGTTTTACCGCCGTATTTGTGGTGATCAATATTTTCTTTTTAAGCGTGGGCGCTTTACTTTATATATATGCCGGCCATAACGGAATAACGGTTGAAAAAACAGACTACCTCTATCCTACTATCGCTTTAAAATATTTGGGGCTTGTACCGGCAATGGTATTTATGCTCGGCTTAACCGCCGCCACCTTCGCCACAACCGATTCGGCATTAACTGCGCTTACCACGTCTTTTTGTGTGGATTTTTTAGGATTTAACAAAAATGTAAATGTTAACAGCAGGAAAATGGTGAATACCCGTCACTATGTTCATATTGCTTTTTCAGGATTTTTGTTTTTAACCATCATTATATTTAATTCCATAAACAATGGTGCGGTAGTCAGTGCTATTTTTAAGGTCGCTTCCTATACCTACGGGCCATTGCTGGGCCTGTACGCTTTTGGACTATTTTTAAGTAAAAGACAGGTTAAGGATAAGCTTGTTCCTTTTATTTGTCTTATTTCGCCGGCTGTATGTTATTATTTAAGCACAAATTCGGCACAATTAATGGGCGGCTATGTTTTTGATAATGAACTGATATTAATTAACGGTTTAATTACTTTTACAGGTTTATGGATCACGTCATCCAAAAAACAATTCACTAATTCACTAATTCGATAACTCACTAACTAAAATGACAGGTGAAGAAAAGATAAGACACGCTTTTGAAAATAAAAACTGGCAGGAAATTAAGGTAACAGACTCGTGGCAGATATTTAAAATAATGGCTGAGTTTGTAGAAGGCTTTGAGAAGTTGGCTAAAATTGGCCCATGTGTATCCATATTTGGTTCAGCGCGAACCCATAACGATAACAAGTATTACAAACTTGCTGAAGATTCCGCCCGCATCTTGACAGAAAGAGGTTATGGGGTAATTTCAGGCGGCGGCCCCGGTATTATGGAGGCGGCTAACAAAGGCGCATACGAGGCAGGTGGAAAATCGGTAGGTTTAAATATCGAATTACCTTTTGAACAATTCCATAATAAATATATTGACAGGGATAAAATACTCGAATTCGATTACTTTTTTATCCGTAAGGTAATGTTTATGAAATACTCACAAGGGTTTATTATCCTTCCAGGCGGTTTTGGAACTATGGATGAGTCTTTTGAGGCCATAACCCTTATACAAACCGGTAAAATTGCAAGGTTCCCTATTGTATTTATAGGGATTGAATATTGGAAAGGCCTTTTTAGCTGGGTAGAAGAAAAAATGCTCGGCCAGGAAAACTATATACACCCCGATGATCTTAATCTATACAGACTGGTTGATACTGCTGAAGAAGCGACCGAACATATTTTCCGTTTTTATAATAAATATGTGCTGAAGCCGAATTTTTAGGCTTTTCGTTTCACAATTATTTAATTTAAATATGCTGCGAAATACTTTTATTTTGCAGCATGATTCAACCTAAAGGCCAGGCCGCATTGGGCTTTATTTTCGTTACGCTGCTAATTGATGTGATGGGATTTGGGATTATTATCCCGGTACTTCCAAAACTGATAGAGCATCTGATTCATGGCACTATAAGCCAGGCAGCTCCTTATGCGGGATTGTTAGCGCTCGCTTATTCTTTAACGCAGTTTTTCTTCTCCCCTATTATAGGAAATTTAAGTGACAGATTTGGCCGCCGTCCGGTACTATTGAGTTCATTGTTTGGTTTTGGTGTCGATTATCTCTTTTTGGCCTTCGCCCCGTCAATTGGCTGGTTATTTGTCGGTCGTGTAATAGCCGGGATAACAGGAGCAAGTTTTACTACCGCTTCAGCTTATATTGCCGACGTAAGTGAACCCGAAAAAAGGGCGGCAAACTTTGGAATGGTTGGCGTAGCGTTTGGAATTGGCTTTATCTTAGGCCCTGTAATTGGCGGTATATTGGGTAAATTTAATGTACAATACCCATTTCTGGCTTCTGCCGGTTTAGCCTTCCTGAATGTTATTTATGGTTATTTTATCTTACCGGAATCGTTATCGAAAGAAAACCGCAGGCCGCTCGACTTGAAAAGATGCAGCCCCTGGGGTTCATTGCTTCAACTAAGAAAATATAAGGCCGTTTTGGGATTAGCCGTTTCGCTTTTCCTGGTCTATTTTGCCGTTCAATCGGTTCAAAGTGTGTGGACGTTTTATACGATAAAAAAATTCAACTGGAACGAGGCGACTATCGGATATTCTTTGGGAGTGGTTGGCTTACTTGTTGCCGCTGTTCAGGGCGGCCTGATCCGGATAATCTTACCGAAACTTGGACAAGAAAGAAGTATCTGGGTTGGACTTTTGCTTTACAGCATCGGTTTAATTTTGTTCGCATTTGCAACGACCGGATGGATGATGTTTGCCATTTTAGTACCTTATTGCCTTGGCGGGATTGCAGGGCCGGCCTTACAGGGGTATATGAGTAATAGCGTGCCGGCAAATGAGCAGGGCGAACTACAAGGTGGTCTTACCAGTTTAACTAGCTTGAGCGCCATTTTTGGGCCACTATTTATGACCTGGTGTTTTTATTTTTTCACAAAACCCGGTGCACCATTTCAGTTTCCCGGAGCGCCTTTCGCAGTAGGCGCTATTTTAATGCTTTTAAGCGCTTTGCTAGCTGTAAGAAGTTTTAAAAGGAATTAGTGTCAAGTCAACCGTCCCGATAGCTATCGGGATTAGTCGTAAGTCTGGAGTCCAATTTTGCTTTTTGGCTTAAGACTCGAGACTTCAGACTCAGGACTTGCCGACTTATACAATTGATACTACACCAGAGATTCACTATCATTGGTTTTTATAAATTAATTAAAACTTTTTTTGCCGGCAGGCATTCTTACTCTGATTAACTCATGGATAAACCTAAGCAATCAGCTGCCCTCAGATTTATTTTCGTTACGATTTTTGTAGATGTGCTTGGGTTAGGTATCATAATACCTGTTTTGCCGAAGTTATTGGAAACGTTGGGACATATCGACGTAAGTACAGCTTCAAGATACAGCGGTTGGCTGACCACCGACTATGCAGTTTTCCAATTGTTTTTTGCATCAATTTTAGGCAGCCTGAGCGACCGCTTTGGCCGCAGGCCTGTTTTATTAATTTCTCTCTTCGGTTTTAGCATTGACTATATGGTTATGGCATTCGCGCCAACGATAGCGTGGTTATTTGTCGGACGGACGATTGCCGGTATTGCAGGCGCCAGTAATTCCACAGCCACGGCTTATATTGCAGATATAAGCACCGGTGATAACAGAGCAGCAAATTTTGGGCTGGTTGGTGCAGCCTCGGGTTTGGGTTTTATAATTGGCATTGGATTGGGCGCTTACCTTGGCGCCTTAAATATTAAATATCCTTTTATCGCCGCGGCCGCAATGGCATTTTCAAATGGCCTATATGGCCTGTTTGTTTTGCCTGAATCTCTTTCGGTAAAAAACCGCAGAAGATTCAGCTGGAAGCGTGCAAATCCCATAGGTGCATTAAATATATTTTTTAGGCAGCCTGCTTTAGCTGGACTTTTATGGGCAATAACCCTGGTTTATATTGGCCAGAAAGCTGTTGAATACCTGCTTTCGTTTTTCCTGTATGAAAAATTTAACTGGACGCTTGCCAGCGTGGGTACTCTTGGTATTTTCATTGGTGTAGTACTGGTTGCTATACAGGGTGGACTAATCCGGCTAACCATTCCCAAATTTGGCCAGGAAAAAAATATAATTGCCGGTTTACTGTTTTATGCACTTGGTCTAACTTTAATAGCTTTTGCCAGCAAGGGCTGGATGATGTACCTGTTCATAGTACCTTATTGCCTCGGCGGAATATCCGGTCCGGCATTGCAAGGGTTAACAACCAGCAAGGTAAAACCAAACGAACAAGGCGAATTGCAAGGGGCTATAACCATTATTAATAGTGTTAGCGTAATAATCGGGCCGCTTATATTCAGCTATGTATTTTATCATTTCACCAATAAAAACACTTATTCATATTTTCCGGGTGCACCTTATATCCTGGCAGCAATATTAATGATAGCCAGCACTTTTATCGCCATACGGAGTTTCAAAAAGACATAATTTTAGTAAACTTGTGTTATGAAACAGGTAGTTATAAGCTTTGGATTATTGATAACCGCACTGCTTATACTCTTTCGCACAGCAAGCATATATCACTTCTATAGCAACATTCCCAACGAGCTTTACCTCGCATTCTTCAGCATACTTTTTCTGGCGATTGGCATTGTACTAAGTCGAAAATTATTCGTACGTACAATGATCGTCAACAAACAAAAACCTGCCGTAATAAACCAAGCCGAATTGCTGAAATCAGGTATCAGTAAACGTGAAGCAGAAATACTCCTATTGATCCACGACGGTTTATCGAACCAGCAAATTGCAGAAAAATTGTTCTTGTCCGAAAACACCATCAAAAAACACATATCCAATATCTTCCAAAAATTGCAAGTCGAACGTCGTACGGAAGCCATCAAAAAGGCACTCGAACTTTCGATAATCGAATAATTTTCTTGTCTATCGTAGAGACGCGATGCATCGCGTCTATCTGACGAAAAAATCATATACTACTAAAGTTGTATTTTTTATAAATCCGACAAAATACTACTTCCGTTCCGGTAAAATCTCAAAAACTTGCTGTTAATTTGACTAAAAATCAACATGTTATGAAAAAAGTAATTTTGCGATACGGCGCTTACGCAGCGCTTTTCGAATTTATATTTTTTGTACTGGTATGGCTGTTTCTTGGCCTTACAAAAGTTAGCCACGATGCACAGGGAACAATTGGTTTTGTTGTAATTACCCTCCCTTTGTTTTTTGTATATTTTGGAATAAGGTACTACCGTGACCGTGTTAATAACGGCAGCGTAACATTTTTAACCGCGCTAAAAATTGGTATGCTGATAGTTACCATTCCGGCTGTTGCGTATGCTTTTATCGAAACTGTGTATGTGCTCTATATCGACCCCAAATTTTATGAAAACATCGGCTCGTACCAAATAGAGGAATACCGTAAAACATTGCCGCCTGCTGCATTTGCCGCAAAAGTAAAGGAAATAAAGGAGCAGCTAGTTATAGATAACAAGCCACTATTTAATTTCTCGATGATGATTTTAATTATCGGCGCTCTGGGATCAATCGTTACGCTACTGTCATCCGCTTTATTGGCAAGGAAAGCAAAACATGTAAATCCGTTATGATCGCTTAATTTCTAATTATCATTATATAAATAACGAAAGCAAATCCGGTTGCCCTGTTATCCGTTTTGAGATAGGCTGCGCCGATCTTACAAAAACAAACGACTTTTACACATCGATATTTGGATGGAGCGGTGAACCGTCGTCTATGGCCTCATTTTTAAATACCCATTCAGACAAAGGTATACAAGGTCATATCACCGCTCTAGGCCACGAACCACATCATTATGTTACTTTTTATATTGAAGTGGATGATATACCCGCTTATCTTCTGAAAATTGAAGAGTCCGGCGGAGAGAAACTGGTTGGCCCCGGTTAAGTTGCCCGACGGCAAACAATTCGCCTGGTTTATTGACCCCGATGGGAATGTCATTGGCTTATTGACAAAATAAATCAATGCAAACCGCTCACCCCTCCTGATATCACAAATTTCATCATATCGGCAGCGCTTTTATCAATTGGCTTTACTTTATCAGCAGATATAATTACTACCTGCCCGGCAAAAGAATAGGAATAAGGGAAATAAACCGCTACTTCTCCGGGTAGATTCAATGATTCAAGATCTTTCTGAACAAGGAAGCCGATTTTTTTTAAACCAAATTCATTTACTTCTACCAGTACCGGTTCGTTAAATTTCTTTTCCTCGCCAACAAAGGCTTCGGTGAGGTCTTTTATTGATGAATATAAAAATTTGAAAAGCGGCAGCCGGTTAAGCCAGCGGTTAAACCAGCGCTTAATAGGATCGGTCACTACATTGGTTACTAATACCCCGGCTATAAATATTACCACTAAAACATTTAATATACCCAATCCGGGTATGTACGTTGGCTTACCGCCTTTACTATCTGGCCACAAAATTTCGCTTAAATTGAGCGCATTATCTATGGTCGAAATGGCCCAAAAGATCAGGAAAAATGCCGCACCGAGCGGCACGACAATCAATAAACCTTTAATGAAATAGTTTAATAAAGCTTTTGCTATCTTTTTCATACGGTAAAATGTTTTCAAGGGTGATGAACTATTCAAACGCTTTTACGGCGAAGAGAGCAGTCCAACAAGCGTAATTTCTACTCATAAAAATACACTCTTTTTACCCGCTGCGAAACATTTGTTAATATTTCATATGGTATAGTACCAATTTGTGCGGCAAGTCCTTCGATTCTTACATGTTCGTTAAATATAATTACTTCATCGCCTTCTTTGGCATCTATTCCGGTTACATCCAGCATGCACATGTCCATCGTAATATTACCAACGGTTGGTACCAGTACACCCCTGACCAGCATTTTTCCTACGCCATTTCCGAAGGCACGCAAATAGCCATCAGCATAGCCGATACGGACAGTAGCTATTTTGCCATCTTTCACTAAACTGCCGCTTCTGCCATAGCTGATTGTTTCACCGGCTGCCACTTTTCTCACCTGTGATATACTGGTTTTTAAACTTGCTACGGGTTGCAACGCTTTGTCATCCGGAGTTGCTCCATCAATGCCATAAAGTCCTATCCCCAGCCTAACCATATCGTAATGTGCTTGCGGCCAGCGTACTATGCCAGAGGTGTTGCAGATATGTTTAATAACCGGGTAACCCAGGGTTTTCTCAATTTGCTTAAACGCTTTTTCAAAACTCTTTATTTGCTTCAAAGAAAAAGCATCATGTTGAGCTGATTCGCTCGCTACAAGGTGCGAAAACACCGATTTAACATGCACATAGCGATTCTCCTCCAAAAGATCGCATAATGTTTCTAGGTCAACATTTTCAAATCCCAGCCGGTGCATCCCGGTATCAATTTTAATGTGAACAGGATAATTTAATACGTTACTCTCCTGTGCATACTTTATATACTCATCGAACAAATTGAAGCTGTAAATCACGGGTTCAAGGTTGTGTTCAACCAACTTATCAAAAGCCGAAGTTTCGGGATTAAGTACCATTACAGGGAGGGTAACCCCGGTTCTGCGCAAAGCAACACCCTCGTCAATATAGGCTACAGCCAGGTAATCAACCTTATTGTATTGCAGTATATTAGCAACTTCAAACGTTCCGCTGCCATAAGAAAAAGCTTTGACCATCGCCATCACTTTTACTCCCGGTTTCAATTTCGACCGGTAAAAATTCAAGTTATTTAGCAATGCGTTGAGGTTTATCTCCATTATGGTTTCATGGGCTTTTTGAACGAGGGCGCTGCTTATCCGTTCAAATTCAAAGCTCCTAGAGCCCTTTATCAGAATAGTTTCTTCTTTAAAATTGAGCGTTCGCAAATGCTGTAACATGGACGAAGTATCCGGATAAAAATATTTTTCAGGGACATCAAAGTAGTCCCGCCAGCTCAACAAGGCATCGCCAACAGCAACAAATTTGTTAATCTTTTTTGCCCTGATCATTTCAGCAACCTGGCGGTATAAAATATCAGGTTGTAAACCCGACTGGTATATGTCCGACAATATGAGCGTCTTTTTTTGATGCTGGTTTTGCTGGCTCAAAAAGTTTAAAGCTATCTCCAGCGACTGGATGTCGGAATTATAGGAATCATCAATTACTGAACAATCATTAATTCCATTTTTAAGTTCAAGTCGCATGCTTACGGGGCTTAACCGTTCAATTCGTTCATCAGCTTTGGCAGCCTTATAACCCATTGCCAGCATTACTGCCAGGCAAACGGTAGCATTTTCAACGGAAGCCTCGTCTAAAAACGGAATAAGGCATTCTATTTCTTTACCTTTATATTTGGCACGCAGGTAAAAGTTTTTATCAATAACCGTTTCGCTAAAAACATACAGATCAGCCCCCTTGAATTTTGTGCTCCAGGTAAAACAATGCTGCACCGGGATGTCATTTTTATATTCAATCATCTGATCATAATTATGAACCAGTAACCGGCAATTTTTAAAAAGCCTCAATTTTTCAAGCACTTTTTGCCGGCGGTTTTCAAATCCTTCGTCATGTGCGGTTCCGATGTGGGTTAGCACACCTATAGACGGCTTTATTATTGCCTCTAGTTTATCCATTTCCGAAATGGTAGAAATGCCTGCTTCAAAAATGCCCAGATTGTTCTTTTCGTTGATCTGCCATACCGAAAGCGGCACCCCTATTTGCGAATTGTAGCTTTTTGGATTGCGGACGATGTTTTTATCATTACACATTAACTGGTAAAGCCATTCCTTAACGATGGTTTTGCCATTACTGCCAGTTATACCAATAACATCCAGATCGAAACGGCTGCGGTGGTAGGCGGCCAATTTTTGCAGGGCTACCAATACGTTATCTACAATCAAAAAATTGGCCTCGGGCATAGTGATCTCAGGCCCTTGTTTTACCACGAAATTACGCACACCAGCTGCGTAAGCCTCAGCAATAAATTCGTGGCCGTTTCTGCGTCCGCTTAATGCGAAAAATAAACCTTCGGATGCATTGCTGATGCGGCGACTATCAGTTAATAAAGTGGTAACGATGTATTCTTTTTTAATTGTTCCGGTAGCGTTAATGATCTGTTGGACTTCGGTAATTGGGTATTGGTTGCTGAGCATGTTACGAATTTGATTATATTTCTGTTAATAGAAGAATTTTTAACCATTTTTGGTTTTGATGGATGTTACAAATACCCGTAAAATAACTGACGAAAAGGTCGCACTGGAAAAAGCTGCAAACTATTGCGCTTACCAGGAACGTTCGCAACAGGAAGTTCGCGACAAATTATATGAGTGGGGTTTGTGGACCGCCGCCGTCGAAAATATCATTAGCCAACTCATCACCGATAATTTTTTAAATGAAGAGCGTTTTGCAAAAGCTTATACAATAGGGAAATTTAAGCAAAAAGGCTGGGGGAAAATCAAAATTGCCCAAAGCCTCAAATTCAAAAGGGTGCCAACCATTTTGATAAAAAAAGCGTTAAATGCTATACCTGACGATGAATATTTATCGATGCTTCAAAAGGTTTTAACCAAAAAAGCAAGCACAGTAGCTGAAAAAGACCCATTTAAACGGAAATACAAATTACAGCAGTATGCGCTTAGCCGGGGATATGAAAATGATCTTATTAGTGATGTGTTGGTTGATTTAGTGAATGGCTAACGCATAGTTGTTTAGTTAAGTATAACAAGAAAAGGAGTGTCATTATAAGTCTTTGATAATCAACATATAAAATTTGTCATTGCGAGGAAGAGCCCGTCCCGAATTTATTTCGGGAAAGCAATCTCTTAGTTGTGCATTGGCGTAAATGCATTTGGCGCTAACGCAGGTCGACGAG
Source organism: Mucilaginibacter sp. (assembly GCA_036495385.1). GTDB lineage: Bacteria > Bacteroidota > Bacteroidia > Sphingobacteriales > Sphingobacteriaceae > Mucilaginibacter. The sequence goes on from DASXMZ010000572.1 coordinate 20,231, forward strand.
ATTGCTTCGTCGTTCCTCCTCGCAATAACAAACTGTAAGTAATTCATTATCAATAACAAAGAGAGCAATTCCAGTTTTTTAATGTTGACCTGGTGGAGTGCTGCAATGACACCCTTTTTGTCATATCTCCTAAAATATCGGAAACAACAAAGCCCCTTTCGGGGCTTTGTACTCAGAGCGGGAATCGAACCCGCACTCCGTTTACGGGAACAGGATTTTAAGTCCTGCGTGTCTACCAGTTCCACCATCTGAGCATGGTTATTTGTTATTCATCAGAATAAACCTTTTAACAATAAATCCCTTCTTGAGGAAGGGATTTGAGCGAAAGACGAGAGTCGAACTCGCGACCCCGACCTTGGCAAGGTCGTGCTCTACCAACTGAGCTACTTTCGCATATTTGTTGGATGTTAAACTATTTGTACATCCTTCGCGTTTGCGGAGTGCAAATATAGGCAGAAATGCAAAACCTGCAAGGAATAATTTGATTTTTTTAAAAATTGTTATTGCGGGCGCCAGTTTGTATTGCGAATTTCTTCCCTGTAATCGGCTTACTCTTTTTAAAATCAGGCAAGTACGGCTGAAAAAAAAAGATTAAAATTTAATCAGTAGTTTTTCAGAAATAAGCCTGCCATCCTTGTAGTATTCGAAAAACCAATTTCCATCCTTTTTCAAAACTATTCCATTAGCGGTTGTGTTCCCGGCTATAAAATAATCCGCTGCCGAGGTTTTCAGAAGAGTTAAAACCACTTTCGGTTTGGTGTCAATTAATTGATAGCCGTTAGCTGTGGGCTGGGCGTATAATGTTCCTGCCGGCTGATTGGTTGCCGCTTCGGTTGATGTTACAACCGGTGCTGAAGCAGTTGTTGTAACGATTGGTGCTGAAGCAGCTGTTGTAACGATTGGCTGAACCGGTTCATTAGTTGGTTCGACATAGGTATATGAAATTTGATCTAACGATGTAAAAGCATCCCTTAAAGCCAAATTATAAGCAATCCTGAAATCTTTCTCACGGCTTTTACCCTCTTTGCTTTTAAAAACGATATTACCTTTGCAATCCTTTAATAAAAGTGTAATCCTGGTGTCAAACATTCCGCTTTTTTCCAATAAGTCCGCATTCAATGCATGGCATTTATTGTTAGCTACTTCGCCGGGCAGTTCATTATTATCAAAATAAACTGTAAAACCTTTGTTCTGTAAAAGGGCTTTAGTAAGGCTGTTTAGTGAATACTGATCATTTTCCTTTAGGAAAGTGAATTTCTCAGGCACCACTACATATTTGTAATTGTTAATGGTATTTTGCGAATAGACTGAAAAAGAGAGGAATAAAAAAAGAATTAAAATATATCTTTTCATATTAAAAATGATGCAGAAACTAATTTAGATTATTTACTTGATTTAAAAATTCGATAACAGCAAGAATAGTATTTTTATTCGATAGCACTAAAATTAAGGTTATTTTTTGATAAGTGTCAGATCTAAAATAGACTAACGACAGAAATGTAATAAAACGTATTTTTGATTCATGGACACCACCGACTTACATAACGAGCGTATCGCGAAAATGACCTTTGCCTCGATATATCCGCATTATGTTGCAAAAGTGGAGAAGAAAGGCCGGACAAAAGAAGAGTTGGACCAGGTTATCAGTTGGCTGACCGGCTTTTCGGACGGGCAATTAAAAGACTTTATTGAGAAAAAGGTCACTTTTGAAACTTTCTTCGGGCAGGCTTCGCTAAATCCCCATGCTTTACTAATTACCGGCATGATCTGCGGCTATCGCATTGAGGAGATCGAAAATCCTTTAACGCGGAACGTGCGGTATTTGGATAAGCTGGTAGATGAGCTGGCCAAAGGCAGGAAGTTGGAGAAGATATTGAGGAGCTGATTACTTTTAAGAAGGTGTCTCAAAAGGGCACCTTTTTTTGTATAAATGATTGGTTTTTCGTATCTTAAAGGTATGGAAAGAGGGAAATCTAAACGGGTAGTCTTTAAGCCATACGAACCCGACCAATTGAGTTTGCTTCCTTATAATCTGGAGGAGCTGATTCCGGCAAACCATCCTAGCCGGGTTGTCAAACAAGTAATCGACGGGCTGGATGTGCGGCCAATCAACAGAAAATATAAGGGTGGCGGAGCCTCATCCTATCATCCCAGACTGATGCTCAAGGTATTGGTATATGGCTATCTGACCAACGTGTATAGCAGTCGTAAGCTGGAAGAACAGGTAAAATCAAACATTCATTTCATGTGGCTTTGCGGGATGCTAAAGCCGGATCATAATACGATTAACCGCTTCCGGAGTGAAAAGCTTTCCGGGATATTAAAAGATATCTTCTCCCAGATCGTGATCATGTTGTCCGAACAAGGGATCGTATCGCTGAAAGAAGCAGTATTCACCGATGGCACCAAGATCGAATCGGTAGCTAATAAATATACTTTTGTCTGGGGCAGGAGCATTAAAACCAATAAAGAGCGGATCAAGACCCAGCTCGATGAACTCTGGGGCTATGCACAGAAGATCGCAGCCGAAGAACTTAAAGATACTTCGCCCCTGGATTTTGATCAGATCAGCCCTGAAAAGGTAAAGCAGGCGGTGGCTAAGCTCAATCAGGTGCTGGAAGATAAACCCGAGGTAGATAAGAAGATCAAACAAAAGCTGAACTATGCAAAAAACAACTGGCCGGAGAACCTGGAACGGTATGATGATCAGGAGCAAAAGTTAGCTGGCCGCAACAGTTATTCAAAAACCGATCCTGATGCCACGTTTATGAAAATGAAGGAAGATCATATGCTCAACGGTCAGCTCAAGCCAGCCTACAACTGGCAGATCAGCACCCAGGAGCAGTTTATCCTGAACTACTCCCTGCATCAGAGCAGTACCGATTACGGAACCTTAGCCTCCCATCTGGAACAATACCAAACCCTTTACCAGCAGCAACCAAAAGCCATTGTCGCCGATGCCGGCTATGGTTCGGATGAAAACTATAGTTTATTGAACGGGAAAAACATCGAAGCCTACATCAAATACAATTACTTTGATAAAGAACAAAAGGAAGGCGTAAAAGCTTTCAGTAATGACACGCTGCACCATAATGAGCAGGAGAATTACCTGATCTGTCCCATGGGGCAAAAGATGTGGCATATCGGTGATCAGACCCGGGTAACCGCTTCGGGCTACCGGCAAACCGTCAGCCGTTACCAGGCTGCTAACTGCCAGGGCTGTCCGATGCGCGGGGTATGCCATAATAGCAAAGGCAACAGAATAGCAGAAGTTAACCACGGGCTCAGAAAGCATAAACAGGTTGCTAAAGAAAGGCTTACCTCGGAACAAGGCATCAAATACCGAAAGCAAAGGCCGGTTGATGTAGAACCGGTATTCGCTCAGATCAAACATAATCATGGCTTCCGACGGTTCATGCTTAAAGGCCTATCGAAAACCGAGGTCGAAATCGGGTTACTTTCTATCGCACATAACCTCAGAAAATGGAAAGCCTGAACAAATAAGGCTTTTTTTTCCTAAAAACGTCATCTCCGAAACAAAAAATGTTAAACCTTGCCATTAGCACCAAGATCCCTATTAGATCAATGCTAAACCACTTAAACGAAAAAAGCCGCCCCATTTTATTAATGAGACGACTCCTACACGGGTATCATATACCAATAACTATTTTTCCGTCCCGGCAGGCTCCTTTGCGAAAAACCTTGCGCAAACAACAAAATAAAAATCCGAAATCGAAACTCCCAAATCCGAAATCAACCTACTCCAACTCCAACGTCACTACCGATTTTGCCGGCATCACCACTACCAAATTATCCCCATCCTTTTTCGCACCGGTAAAATTAGCCAGGTGCAATTTATCAGGCTGCTGAAAAGTATTAATATCTGTAATATTTGCCGAGGTAAGGATTTGCCCGCTTACGGTTTTCCATTGGATGTCCTTTAAGCTGGTGCTGATGGTAATATCATTATGCAGATCAAGGTTAACCAGTGAAATATGGATCTTACCGGAAGCATCTTGGGAAGCGGAAACATTTACTGCAGGTATCTTTTTCCCCTCAACCACGTAATCTGGTGACGATAATTTTATCGGCAGATATTTAGCATCCTGGTGAACTTTGTACATATCAAATATGTAGTAGGTAGGTGTTAACAGCATTTTTTCCTTATCAGTCAGGATCAATGACTGCAGCACGTTTATCGCTTGCGCCAGCGCGGCACCTTTAACTCTGTCGCAATGGTTGTTGAATATATTTAGCGTTGACGCTGCTATCAGTGCGTCGCGCAAACTGTTTTGCTGGTATAAAACACTGGAATTAGGTTCCGGATCGGTCCATACACCCCATTCGTCAACTACAAGGGCTACCTTTTTATTGGGAT
>DASXMZ010000573.1:0-2712 GCA_036495385.1 Mucilaginibacter sp.
GGGCTGGATTAATGATAAACCTTGTGGAGAACTAAAATATTACGATGAAAATAAGAAATTATCCGTTTATCACACATATGACATTTTAGGTGACAAGTTTTACCTTTCCCATTATGACCCATCAGGGAAAGTTTCAAAAAGTGATGGATATGTGTTCAGCGACCATACTTATACCCATGATACAGACAACGATTCAACTGAGCTATTGAAAACCGGTAAGACATACAAATCTATTAAAGACTTATACGTGACCGTGGCTAATCCGCCACAAAGTACTACTGAAATTCAAATAATGATTAACAACAAACTTCGTCAAGATCTTATTTTTCCAGACGATAACACTATTATCATAAAAAATGCTTTTAACAGCAAAGGATTGTATAAGATATCCATTGATGGCTTTTTTGTTGAAAAATCTCACGCCGTAAATCACACCAGTGGTGAGTTAACAATTACCAAAGAGTAATAATACTTTTCCTCCCTCTGGCGCGCGAATGCCAGCCAGAGGCCAAAAGTGTTGAGTACTCGTGCCCCGCGTTTAGGTAAACGTTAGACCAAACATGGTGGTAGTCTGAACGCGGGGCACGAGTTGCATTTGCCCTCGCCTGCCCGTCATCGCGCTGAGTGAGGTATTTGCAAGTTATTGATTATCAATTGTTTATAATATATCGTCTTTTAGGTTTACAGGTTAAATTCACAACTTATTGATTGTCAGATAAATAATACGAAAATTTATGAAATAGTGTAAACTTTTGTAAACTTTTTGTCGGTGGAATTTTTGTAGTGAACAGGTTCAGTCGGACCGTTGTCATCCTGGGATTTAATTTATACAAATGGACATATAAACACTGAGTGGTACGATGAAAACACTTACCATAGGTTCAATCAAAAGCCAGTGCATAAAACACTATAAAAAATTCAAGCCTTACTTCAGTTAAACTTTAAATTAATAATTTAATTATTTGATTTAAAAAAAATAACATCCTGCATTTATTCTTGCGCTGTAATCCTTACATTTGCGCTCTAATTTTTCTGTTCATGAGCCAACCCGTCCGAATTAAAAACGCGCTGATTTCTGTTTACTATAAAGATAATCTTGAACCAATAATCCATGAGTTAAACCGCCTTGGGGTAAAAATATTTTCTACCGGCGGAACTGAAACTTTTATCCGTGGTTTGGGAGTAGATGTAATAGCCGTTGAGGACCTTACTTCATACCCCTCTATTTTGGGCGGACGTGTTAAAACCCTGCATCCAAAAGTGTTTGGCGGCATTTTGGCCCGCAGAAACTTCGAAGGCGACGAGCAGCAGCTCGCTCAATATGAAATACCTGAAATTGACCTGGTAATTGTTGATCTGTATCCTTTTGAAGAGACGGTTAAATCAAACGCTGAGGAAGAGGATATTATCGAAAAAATTGATATTGGCGGTATCTCCCTTATTCGCGCAGCAGCTAAAAACTTTAAGGATGTGGTAATTGTAGCGTCCAAACAAGATTATTCGGAGTTGGAGAGCATACTGAAGGCACAAAATGGCGAAACTACATTGAGTCAGCGCCGGGCATTTGCGCACAAAGCTTTTAACATTTCGTCACATTACGATACCGGAATTTTTCAATATTTTAACGCTGAAGAACCTTTACCGGTTTTTAAAGAAAGTATTCAAACCGGCCAGGTATTGCGCTATGGTGAAAACCCGCATCAAAAAGGAGTTTTTTATGGCGATCTGGATGCGATGTTTACCAAACTGCACGGTAAGGAACTATCTTACAACAACCTGGTGGATGTAGATGCAGCAGTAGCGCTCATTGACGAATTTACTGAGCCAACCATCGCTATTTTAAAACATACCAATGCCTGTGGTATTGCTTCCCGTACTTTTATAAAAGAGGCTTGGATAGATGCGCTTGCCTGCGATCCTGTGTCGGCATTTGGCGGTGTTATTATAGCCAATGACGAAATTGACGCCGAAACCGCCGCTGAGATAACCAAAATATTTTACGAGGTATTGATTGCCCCGGCTTTCACTGATGAAGCCATACAGATATTAAAAGGGAAGAAGAACCGTATCTTACTGATCCGTCAGCAAGTGGAATTGCCTGTAAAGCAATTTAAGACTTTGCTGAATGGTGTTATTGAACAGGATAAAGACAATGTGATTGAAGGACCTGATCAAATGACTGCGGTTACTACAAGGACGCCGACCGACCATGAGTTGCGCGATTTGTTTTTTGCAAACAAAGTGGTAAAGCACACCAAATCAAATACCATCGTGTTTGCCAAGAATAACCAGTTAATGGCAAGCGGCGTAGGCCAAACATCGCGGGTTGACTCACTGAAACAGGCAATTATAAAAGCTGAAAGCTTTGGTTTCGACTTAAAAGGAGCCGTTATGGCTTCGGACGCTTTTTTTCCTTTTCCGGATTGTGTTGAACTAGCCGCCGATGCGGGAATCCTGGCAGTTTTGCAACCGGGAGGCTCAATAAATGACAAACTTTCGATAGAAATGTGCAACCAAAAGAACATTTCTATGGTCACCACAGGCATTCGTCATTTTAAACATTGAGAAAATAAAAAAAACTAATAAAATAATAAAAAAAACTACAACGAAATATTAGTTTCCTTCGTTTAATAACCTAAATTCGTAAAGTTCATCTGTAATCTTAATTTTGCCAATTATTTTTTGAAAACATCCAATGGGTCTATTTAACTT
>DASXMZ010000574.1:0-20327 GCA_036495385.1 Mucilaginibacter sp.
GTGATAGGGTTGCCTGTAATTAAACTTAAACCATGTACAAAATATTAGTATCATTTCTATTTATTGTTATCTCATCAATTAGCCACGCTCAAGTAAATATGTATACCATTTTACATCTAAATGAGAACAGAGAGTACAAAACAGTAAAACCGAAAAAAGTTATCGAGACCATTACTTTTTATGATCCTAGTGGCACGAAAACAGAAAAGAATATAAAAGTATTTGATAATAGCGGCATGCTTTTAACGGAAGAGCGTTTTGATGAAAACGGCACACTCACAGCTAAGCTAACTTATGTAAATGACACTACAAAACGCCTTATATTGGAGCGGGTTCTTGAAAGATGGAATTCATTCGGAAATAGTAAAGAAACCGCTTACTATGTTTACGACACAGATAATTTTTTAATTCTAGTTGAAGACAAAAACAAAAATGGAACAACTATTAATCGGTCTGAAATTAAAAACAATGAAAAAGGCAATCCTATTGAATTTTCAGGCTTTGATAGAAATGGAAATTTTTACGGAAAAGAAACAGCCACTTATTTTTATGATAAAAATAAAGTCAAAATTTCCGTAGTATCGAACGATGGAAATATCGTTTCCACCGATACCATAAAAATATCTTTCAAAGATTCCTTTAAATACAAAGAGGATAAAGAAACTTATAACGATAGAGGAGATTTAACTGAATACAGCAGCAAAAATTTTAATGGAACTTTCACTACATATAAAGAAGAATATCAATACGATATCGCCGGCAATTGCATCGAAAATAAAATTCATGAAGTAATCATGAAGCCAAACGGCAAACAAAAACTAAAATTAAAGAATGATTATAAAATGGATTATTTTTATTAGCCACATGTATATATTACCTTTTGTGAATGTAAATTTGTGAATATCCTATTTTCACTTGGATGCACAAAGACTTCTTCCAATCATATAAGCAAATCTTTTTACCTTTACCTTCATGCATTTCTCTCCCGAAATAGAAGAACGACTTGCGCTACTGCAAGAAAAATATGAAGCAATGGGCCAGGACATGGTTTCGTACCTGGATGGTTTATTACATGCCGATTTTTTAACTTATTGGGAGTATATCCATCTCGATACTCTGTTAAGCCTGCAAAACCCTAAAACACCTTTTCCTGATGAAGAGATCTTTATAATTTATCACCAGATAACCGAGCTGTATTTTAAACTGGTTTTGCATGAGTGCAAGCAGATCACTACAGCGCAGTCTTTAACTGTCGAGTTTTTTACAACCCGTTTAACACGCATAAACAGGTATTTTGAGGCGCTCACGCAGTCGTTTGAGATAATGGTTGAAGGGATGGATAAAGATCAGTTTCTAAAGTTCCGGATGTCGTTATTGCCGGCAAGCGGTTTTCAGTCGGGCCAGTATCGGCTGATTGAGATATATGCTACAGATTTTATAAACCTGGTTGCACGCGATAAACGTGAAGAGTTAAGAAGCACAACCATTGAGGAACAATTTGAATATTTCTACTGGAAATTTGGTGCAACAGAATTATCAACCGGTAAAAAAACCTTAACGCTTAAGCAATTTGAAAAGAAATATTCCCCCGGCTTTATTACGTTAGGGAAAGCGAATATTCATCGAAATTTTAACGCGCTTTATTCCCGGTTTAAAATCGAAAAACAATCCACGCCCGAACTTGAGAACGAATTAAAACAGCTTGATGTTAATGTAAATGTGAACTGGCCGTTATCGCATTATAAATCGGCGGTGCGCTACCTGAACCGGGAGCCCGAAGAAATAAAAGCAACCGGTGGCACTAATTGGCAGAAGTATTTGCCCCCGCGTTTTCAAAAACGGATTTTTTATCCTGGACTATGGAGTAATGATGAGGTGGAAAATTGGGGTAAGGGATGGGTGGAAAATGTTATTGGTTTATAGTTTATGGTTCATAGCTGCGGGACTGGCGTTTCTATCTTATCAATGATTCCGGTTTTAAATGCTTCACTTCGATAAATACGCCATTCAAATGATTAAAATCGGCATCAGTGGTTATCAGTTTCAAGCCCAATAATGCAGCGGTTGCAGCAATCCACAAATCATTTTTGCCCATATTTCTCGGAGTAGTAAAAGGATAATCAGTATATGATGGGTTTCTGCGTTGGGAAAACGAGTCGATTTCAACATAAATATTTGCGAGGTTTTCGTTTATCTCTAAAATATTTATTTTATTTAAAGCATCATATAAAACTTGCCATTTCTGAATTCCCCAATTATTTTGTAATGCGATTGATTTAATTTCTGCTATGGAAGCAACAGATGTATAAATGGTCTGATTGTCAGGGTTTATAATTTTTGTTATTACTTGAAAACTATTATCCCTTGAAAGATAGAAAAGAATATTCGTATCAAGTAACAGGTTCATTTGCTCTCGTTTAGCATTTTCAAAGCATCAGCAACATCTTCATCCGTAAGAAAAGCATCTTTCGAACGATTTTTTAAATGATCAATAAGCGATTGTGCAGTTTTACCCATCTTGTTAGCAAATGCAGTTGTACCACCGGCAGCTAATATCTCATCCACAGAATATGCCCTAAGCTTGGGAAACAAATTCTGTGTATCGCCCGATGTTTTAATATCCTTTTTACCCATTTCTGATTTGTTTATTATGATCAAATTTACGAAATACTTTAATTAAATTCGATTGGAGTTGGCGACTGGTTGGTTTTAGCAACCGCCGTCGCCTATTATTTGTTGTTGATATAAAACCTTAGAGCCAGATTTAATAGTAATAACACCTTTGAAGGTGTAATCCTCTGAACCGGTTTGTTTAATATTTATCTTTTTTATAGTTAGAATATATTGTTCGTTTGAATAAATATTTTCATTTTTTTCATGCGCTACGTGTTCATTGGCTTTCAACAGGATGGATTTGTAATTAATACGAATTAAAGCGTTGGCATAGTCTGTTCTGCAAATTAAAATATCCTTTTTTTCATCTTTTGCGGATAAATAACAATCATCCCCACATCCCATCATATAGTCCGGCACTTCTTTAAAGGTGGCTATTTGAAATGACCGTGATTGCACAGCGCCTTTATTAATTAATCCAATTGTAAAAAAGACAATTATTGGGAGGAATAATTTCATGTTATAAGGTTCTTTCATCAAATATGCTTAAAATTTTCTAACTTGCAATTTTCTGAATTAAATACCAAAAGCCATGACAGAGACGCTGGACATCAAGATCACCAAGACAAAAAAATCACGTTTACAGGAAACAGATTTTAACAATTTACCATTTGGACACACCTTCTCCGACCACATGTTTGTGGCCGATTATGCAGATGGTGAATGGAAAAATTTTGAAATTGTCCCTTACGGTGAAATTGGGTTGAGTCCTGCTATTTCTGCTTTGCATTATGGTCAGTCGTTTTTCGAAGGTCTGAAAGCCTATAAACATGCTGATGGGCAGGTATCTGTTTTCCGTCCTGATAAAAATGCAGCCCGTTTTAATAAATCAGCTCATCGTTTATGCATGCCTGAGCTTCCCGAAGAAATATTTACTCAAAGTATAGCAGCAGTTGTTGACCTTGACCGTGACTGGGTTCCGGCCAGGCCGCATCATTCTATGTATATCAGGCCGTTTATGTTTGCAACAGACGCTTTTTTAGGCGTTGCACCATCCAAAACTTATAAATACATGGTTATAGTTGGACCAACCGGCCCTTATTTTAGTAAAGTTTTAAGAGTTAAAATAGAAACTTATTTTACCCGCGCGGCCGAAGGCGGTATGGGTTATGCAAAATCATCCGGTAATTATGGCGGTGCTATGCTGCCGGCTAAAAAGGCAACCGAAGAAGGTTTTGATCAGTTGATCTGGACCGATGCCAAAGATCATTTGTATGTTGAGGAAATGGGTGCAGCTAACGTGATGTTCGTGCTGGATGGTAAGTTGATCACGCCCTCAACCCGCGATACCATTTTAGACGGCGTTACCCGCGATACCGTATTGGCACTGGCAAGAGAATGGGGCATGCAGGTTGAAGAACGCCGCGTGTCTGTAGCTGAACTCATTGAAGGCGCCAAAAACGGAAAACTAACTGATGCTTTTGGGGCGGGCACTGCAGCCACTATTGCCCCGGTAGGATCGATAAGCCACAACGGTGAAGAATATTTTTTAAGCGATCCCAAAACCAGGGAGTTCTCTCAGAAAATATTAAAAGAACTTGACGCTATCAAATACGGCGTTGTACCTGATACACATGGATGGAATTATATGGTTTGATTTTCTGAAGTCGGAAGTCAGGTGTCAGTCTTCGGGCCTCTGACTTCCGACCTCTGGCGTGATATTACTCCAAACTCACGGTCAGCCCTTCTTGCTGTAAAATCTTACGGTATACCTCCACTTCGGTAAATGAACCTTCCAATACTGCACATTTACCTTCATTATGTACCTTCCATGCGATTTTTTCAGCCTGTGATTCAGAGTAATCCAGGTATTTCATCATACAAAAAATCACATGATCAAAGGTATTTATATCATCGTTCCATAATATAAGGCGGTGCATTTCCTTGAGGCTTGCCATTATCTCCTCAAGCGTTAATGTCTCTTCCTGTACTTCTGTTGGCATAAGTAACTGCAAATTTACTTAAAAACTATAATAAAATAGCCAAAATTGTGTTCTATCCCAGCGAAACTATTTACTAAAGAAATTATCACAACTACGTTTAAACATTTTATTTATGAAAATACCCCTCCCCTTCCTAGCCTGTGCTTTTGCCGGGCAATTGCTTTTGATCAATGTAAGCAATGCACAATCGAGTAAATCAGGTACAAGTACATTGCAGGCCCCGCCAAAAAACATCGAAATCGACGGAGACGTCAAAGAATGGGGCGACAGTTTACGTTATTACAATACCGAAAAGCATATTAACTATTCGATAGCCAACGATCAGGATAACCTTTATATGGCGATACGCATCAGCAATCGTTTAGATCAGAAAAAAATATTAAAATCGGGTATTACCTTTTCCGTTGATCCAAAAGGCAAAAAAAAGGAGACCTTTAGTATCACCTTTCCGCTAAATGTGCAGGGCGGTACCCAATTACTGGCAATCTCAAAGGATGACAATTCCGAAGTAACCAAACAAGACAGGGAAGAATTGATACGTGAACGCATAACCACTTTGAGGGGTATAAAAGTAGTTGGATTTAAAGATATTGAAGATGATATGATTACCACTTCAAACACTTACGGTATAAAGACTGCTATAAACTACGACGATGACGGTAATCTTGTTTGTGAAGCGGCCATACCATTAAAGTTTTTTCATTCCGACGATCCTACAAAAAACGAATGGGCATTTAATTTTAAAATCAACGGTTTTACAAAGCCAACCCAAGGTCAGGGCCAGGAACAGGGCGGAGAAGGCGGCGGCCATAGCGGTAGAGGTGGTGGTATGGGAGGCATGGGTGGCGGTGGCCATGGTGGCAGGGGTGGCCATAACGGAGGTACCCACAGCCAAACATTTGAAGGAGATACCAAGGGCGAGCTCTATAAATCAGATGATTTTTGGGAGAAATTTTATTTAGCGAGGTAAATTGGTGAGTAGTGAATAGAGAGCGGTGAGTAGGTGTTAGTTTACTGCTCACTACTCTCTATTCGCCACTCACTATTCCACTTTATACCGATACACCTGCCGGCCTAAATTGCCTTCGCTGTCAATCCCTTCAACAACAACTCTGTAACTTCCTTTGGTATCGGCGTTAAAATACTCAAATGAGGCTTTACCGTCTTTGTCGGTTACTATGTTTGGCTTCCAGTATATGGTAGTGCGCAAATCGGGCACCTGGGTATTTGTTTTAGGATTATCGTATTGCGGCGAGTAAAACACACGCGCTTTATAATAACCTTTAGGGTTGTAAGTTATAATTCCCGGTGCATAACGTGTAACGCTATAATTTCCTTCGCCTCTTTTTGTAGTTATTATCAAAACACCGCCGCCGCCCTGGCCTCCATATATCGACGTATAAGCAATATTGCGTAAAACCTCAATGCTTGCAATATCATTGGCATTGAGCGTATTTAACAAATTGGTGTCGGCACTTAAGCCATCAATAATAACATTCATCGGGGTGTGCAAGCTGCGGGTTAAATAAGGTGTCCCATTCCGGAAAACAACGCCTAATAGTCTGCCAGCCAAACAATCAGAAATTTGGGCACAACCCGATGCAAAATCATCCCCGCTTAAAACCTGGTCGGCATTGCCGGGCCCGTTCAAATTACTTGAATGCTCGGCAGGGTTAATTTTTTTAGCTTTTATCTCAACCTCTTTTAGCAAAATGGAATTATTAGTTAAGCCATATTTAAGTTGCTCCGCATACCAATTTTTACTGTTCTGCAAAAACAAGGAATGTCCTTCAGTGATATTTACTTCCATATCCGGCATATTTTTATCAGAACCAACTTTTTGGGGAACAACATCGTCCAGATCAATTTGTATGTTTTTACGATCCTTTACCGTACGGGCTTGTATTACAAATTTCATACTGTCTTTAAAAATTAAATTGTTGAACGAAAAACGTCCCTCATTATCTGATACCGTGTCTAAAATAAAGAGCCCCCCTGTTGGTGAAAACAGCGTAATTTTTCCATGCGCAACGGGTTTTCCCCATAACGTTTTTAAATGACCAGATATTTGCAGCGATCTTTCAGCCGGATAAGCAAGCGGTGGAAAACTGTCGCTCAACACCTGTCGCCACTCAAACCGGTGATAGCCTTGCGTAAGCATCAACACATCCAGATCAGATTGCGTTTTTTTATTTATTTCCGAAAAATAATAATTGGGTTTTTCCACATAGCCCCTTAGGTCGGATGTTAACAGTAAGCTCGACAATATGGAGTTTTCGGCGTTTTCATCCACGGGGATTTTAGCTTCATCAATAACAGCGACAGAAAAACTTCCGATCACGGCTTTATTAGTGACATCCCTTGCATTTAATTCGATTTTCGTTTTTTCCCTCGGCGAAAAGCTCTGTTTTTCAGTCGTTACGTCCAGTTTAAGCTGGTCGTTATTTTGAACAAATACCAAACGCTCGTTTAAAGGTTCGCCTGTCGGAGAAAATAATGTAAACTGGGCGATTCCCGATGGGAATTTACTTTTTGGTATCGTGGCGGTAAAAGATTTACTACCTGGCTTGCTTTTACCGGCATAAAAAATAACGCCGCCACATTGTCCTACCAAACTCATCTCACCATTTTGCAATCCGCTCTTCCTGACAATCTCTCCCGGCAGAATCTTTATGCCGATAACATCAGCCTGTGTATTATCAATACTTAATGTATATCCATTGTCGCTGGCTGCGGGTAATTGAACCGTGTTGACAGATCCATCCGCGTAAGTTATAGCGGCTTTGTATGTTTTACCGCCCTCAGGCGATAAGTCAAATAAGCCCATCCCCAAGTGTGTGCTGGTAAATGTTGCAACCTGGTTATTATTATTGTCGGTTACAATCCCTTTTACATCAGCACCCAGGCCATCGGAGCCCACCGCTTTGAAAGCAATTTTAGAATTATTGCCGTTTACCAGGCTACCACCTTCAGGAAAAAACTGTACGTCCACTTTATCCGACGCAGCTTTTATCAATACCGTTTTTGTTACGATTTTTTTGTTTGGAAGCCTGAGGTCGGTAATTATTTTGCCCGAAGTTAATTGGCCGGGCATGTTATCTGTAAAATTAACGTTCAAAATACCCTTGTCATCGGTTTGCGCCTTCCCCTTAGTAATGATTTTTGAGCCCAATATTACTTCATAGCCTACAATATTTTCAGCATAAGGTTTTCCGCTTAAATCGGCATAGGCAATAGCGGCGTTTACTTTTTCACCACCTTCTTGCATACTATTATAAGTATAAGTTGTATTGGTAAAAACGTTATTTGATATAGAATTTATGATGGTGAAAGTTTTATCAAAAAAATACGCTTCACCTTCGTTCCGCATCCAGTTTGTATAGGCTCTTATGCGATAGTTTCCTTCTTTAAGCGAATCAGACAAGGTAAAGTTGCCCCACGTAAGACCATCGGTCACCGGTAATTTAACACTTTGTTTAACAGAATCCTTTTCGTTAATCAATTCAACGTTAAGCACACCGCTTACAGCTGATAACCGATGTTCGCTGCCTGCAGTGACGTAAGCCTTAAACCATATATCGTCTCCGATGGCATAGTAAGGTTTGTCCAGCTGAAGGTAAACTTTCTCAATTGGATGGCTTGAAAACCATTTATTAAATTGTTCAACAATTTTATTGATGGGATCATCATCTATCCTGATAAATGATGATAAAATGATGACCAGGACAACTGAATACAGCCCGGTAAATATCCGCTTATAGCACATAGGGGTAAATAAAGCCCAATTTAAACAAAAAGCAGACGCGATTTGGTAACAACTATGTTAAAGAGCTGTTTTTGAATATTTTTTGTTGAAAGAATATTATTGCGGGGAGTCAGGAAAGTCCGGAAGACGGAAAGTCCGGAAGATTGTTCACCGCGTGTAAAAACACTTGAGAACTATTTTTGAATCTTTCTTTCTTCCCGACTTTCGGACTTAAAAAATCAAAACTTATTCTTCCACATCATGCTTTCAACCGGGCGGGTTGAGGGAGTATTGTATTTGGCGCTATCTTTTGTGTTATAGAAGGTTTCTATTTCGCCCTCAACAACAAAATAAATCAGTTGGCCTATAGGCATGCCGGCGTAAACTTTAACGGGTTGGGCACATGATATTTCGAGGGTCCAGGTGTTGCAAAAACCAACGTCGCCTTTTCCTGCGGTGGCATGTATGTCGATCCCCAGACGGCCGGTGCTCGATTTACCCTCAAGAAAAGGAACATGCTTATGTGTTTCCGTATATTCCATGGTCACACCAAGGTATAAGGTATTTGGCTGTAAAATAAAGCCATCGCGCGGGATCTCAAAGGCGTCAACCTCGTTATGCAGCTTAGCATCCAGCACACGGTTACGATAAGTTGCCAGGTGTTTCCCCAGGTGCACGTCGTAGGAATTAGTACCCAGGCATTCGGGCCTGAACGGCTCAATGATAATATTACCATTCTCAATTTCCTCTAATATGCGTTTATCCGATAATATCATAGCTCCCTATTGTGGGGTGCTAAATTAGGATTAATTGAAGCGCGCGGCAACAGTGTATTTTTAACAAAAGTTTTTGCAGAATGTGGAAAGAAAAGTTAATTCGCTTCACCCTGCCCTCTCGAACCGCGTGCCGCCTTGCGCCGCCGCTAAAGCTTAGGCGGCACGTGGTAGCTTTAGCGGTGGCGCAAGAACGGATTCTCATTTCCTAAATATATCATTGTTCAGCTTAGAATTAAAAAGAATTTTGACACCTCACAATTGAAATTAAGAATGGCTATCTGTTCTATGGTTTTATCCCCCCTCGTTCGAAAGACTATGGATAGAGGGGGCGACGGACGGGTCACAGTGACAAAATTCATCAGTCGCCAAAAAGTTTACAAAAGTTTACACTATTTAAGATATTTAAGTACTAAGTAATTGATTATTAATATCTTAACAAAAAAGCGTGTAAACCATAAAATTATATTATTTTAATAATTATCCGTTTGGATTTATCCCTCTCGTCCGGGCAACAACTTACCTATTTACACCAACTCTGAATCAGATATAATTTATTACACTCAAATAACCCATGTTAAATATAATATCCATTGTTTATTAGCTTCTCTACCACTTCATCGCAGACTATGGGGATATTTATATTCTTATTCTGTTCATATGGTAAAGACCTGTCGTTGTTGGTTGCGGTCGTCCAGACTTTTTTAGCTCCCATATCAAAATGTTTAAATAAATCTATTTTATCATCGTCTAATGTGCAATCATCATTTTCTATTTCAAAGTTATAATCAAACATTAAATCAATTATAAAATCTATTCCATTATTGCTTTTAACTCTATGAATAAAGATCGTGTCTAAGTGATAAATATCATCCTTTTTATAATGATTGCATATTATACTTCTTTCAGTTTTATGTTGGATATTTTCGTCTAAAAATTCTGATAATAGAAAGGTATTTACTTTATGTTTAGTCTCTTCTAATTTCCCATTTTTAAATTTCATACTCAAATCTACCAATTTTAAAGTGTAATATAAATCTTGAAATTATTACATTTACATTGTATCGAATAGCGGAAGATTTAAGTCTACTCCGTACTTTTAAAACTCTTAAACATCACAATAATGACCTCATCCAATGAGATTTGCTGTCCAAAATGTGGCTCAAATCAACTAACAGCAAACAAAAAAGGATTTAGCGGGCGAAAGGCGGTGGCAGGAGCCGTTTTAACCGGTGGTATAGGATTATTGGCCGGTACTATTGGAAGTAATAAAATATTAATTACCTGTCTTAGTTGCGGTAATCGATTTAAACCAGGCGCTAAACCATTACCAGTAAGGGAACCGATACCTAAATTAATTTGGGATGAAAGTGCAAAGGTATATATTAAAAATCCCGCTTATAACGAAATAAAAGTCAAGGCAGCGATAATTACTTTGGTTCTTTTTATTCTTTTTATTGTATTTCTTTTTTGGGCCTTTTCCGACAGTAAGGAAACAATACCATATCAGGATTCAGAAAAAGCAATTAACAATATTCCAAAGCTGTCAATCTCCGATCCGGGTAATTACCAAATTATAAATACCGAAAATGACAATCAGGGTACAATTTATCGTTTGGATGTTTATACTCATAAAATGGATAATATAAAGTCAATAAATGCATTTCTCGTAAACAAATATAAATCTGATAGTTCCGCTATATTTCAGATTTTTTATTATGACAACAAAAAAATAGCTAAGAATTATAAAAGAGCTGTCTTTGATCAAAATACATCCGATGAGACTTTAGATAAAATGAGCCGACATGTGATCGGCAAATATGAATGGAGGGCAAGTGATAATTATGAAAATCTTTATATAGGCAAAGATGCCATTGATAATTAATCTCTAAACTTAAAAATATGAAAAAATTAATCTTACTTATCGCAATGCTGTTAATCAGCTTCCTTACATTTTCCCAACATCGCAGCAGAAAAAGCGGACGTTTTGTCGGCGGTCACGGTTCATCACACCGGGGCGGCCATTATGTGAGTAGAAAAGGTAATGGAGATCATTATTTTCACAGAAAACGCAAATAATTATTATTTGAAACTTCGTTTGTTTTTTTATAACAAAATATACTACTATTCAAGCATAAACCGGAGCTTAAACCCTGTATATTAGACTATATATGAGGCTATTATGGATTATAAAAAAATAATTTGGGATACAATTAAATATATTGAAAATAATTCCCCTAAAAGCGGTTATATCGATATTACTAACACGCATTGGAAACAATATAAAAAAGAAGATAAAATACATTTAAGGAAGTTATTGGTTAAAAATAAATTAGTCCGTCTTGGAGATAATGCTCAATGGAGCTTTCAATTAACAGGCGAGGCTATGGTTGCTGAAGAAAGCGATTTTCAGGATAATGGGATATTGAAAATAGATGATTCTGAATTTAGAAAGCAACGTAGAATTAGTTTTCAAGGAGTATTGTTAGGAGCACTATTAGGATTGCTTTTATCACCGCTAACAACAAAATTAACGGAATTGATTTCACCAAAACATCACTCCAAAATAGTAATCTTGCCCAAAATACAGGTAGTTCACGACACTGTTTATCTACCCAAGAAGAAGTAGTATACCAATTCCATATCTTTTCAAGATAAATACTTCTCCGGTCTTTTAAGTTCATATTCAAACGAATCAAACATGAAAATAATTAGGCTTTTTCTATTTGGTGTAGATTTGTACGTCGTTGCCCTCGTCCGAAGGACTACTAACCAAATAGCGCATCGTCATTAAATTAAGTTTACAATCACTTTATAGGAATCTTTATTCCAATTTTATAAATGTTACGATATCCTCTTATAGGTTTGTCTTTTAAATCAGCCTTGAGGAAGTCTTTTTCAGTATAGCCATTATTAGCATATAAAATCTTAAATTCGTTTATCATGACAAACGACCGCCGCATCTTCCTTAAGCAGGCCGCAACGCTTGCCGGCGCTTTTTCGGCTAATAGTCTTTTTAACAACGTGCATGCTGCCGACTGGCGAAAGGCATCCCAAAAGGTTAATCATTTAACGACTGAACAAGTAGCCGGAGATGAGGATTACTGGAGCGTTATTCAGCGATCATATTCGGTTAATCCCAATATCATAAACCTAAATAATGGCGGTGTATCCCCGTCGCCAATAGTGGTGCAGCAAGCCGTTGAACGATATAATCAATTGGCTAACGAAGGCCCCTCCTATTTTATGTGGCGTATTCTTGACCAGGGTCGTGAACCATTGCGGGAAAAACTTGCGGGACTCGCGGGTACATCGCCTGAAGAGATAGCGGTTAACAGGAATGCGACGGAATCACTTAATACAATAATTTACGGACTTGATTTAAAAAGTGGTGACGAAGTAATTGGAACAAAACAGGACTATCCCCACATGATACAGGCGTATCGGCAAAGAGCATTACGCGACGGTGTTGTTTACAAACAATTGAGTTTTAATTTCCCGATTGAGGACGATGCACAAATTGTTAAGGCATTTGAAGAGGCCATCACTCCGAAAACAAAGCTTTTGCATGTTACCCATGTGATAAATTGGTTAGGACAGATAATGCCAGTGCAAAAGATATGCGATATGGCACAGGCGAAGGGTATTGAGGTAATTGTTGATGGAGCGCATTCCTTCGGTTTGATGGATTTTAAAATTCCCGATTTGCATTGCGATTATTTCGGCACCAGTCTTCATAAATTCCTGTCGGCACCTATTGGCAGTGGTATGATGTGGATAAGAAAGGATAAAATAGAAAAGGTATTGCCATTGTTATGCGATGATAAACCACAGGGAGGAGATATCCGGAAATTTGAGAATTTGGGGACACGAAGTTTCCCGATAGAACAGGGAATTGGCGAAGCCATTAATTTTCATGAAGGTATTGGCAGCAAACGAAAAGAGGACAGGATACGGTATCTTAAAAATTATTGGGCCTCAAAAGTTCAGCAAATTCCTAAAGTTAAACTTCATACGTCGTTAGATGCAAAATATTCGTGCGCTATTTGCGGAGTAAGTATTGACGGAATGACACCGGGCGAACTGGACACCGCGCTTTTCAGCAAATATAAAATCCATACGGTTGGCATAGTTTGGGAAAATATCAGCTGCGTCAGGGTAACTCCGCATGTTTATACAACTCTTCCCGATCTTGATAAACTGGTAAGAGCTATTGAGGAAATAGCGGCAAAAAAATAACATTATCTTTTAAACAACCTCGAATCAAACTCAAAAGGCTGTGATTCCACTATTTTCAATCTTGTAAAATCAGGATGTGCCGGGTTGATGATGTAGTTATAATCACCTGGGACTGTGGCTGATGGTACCTGCAAAATTAAATGCGCGTTACTTTTCAAAAAATCATCGCCGATATACTGAGTAGCCTTTACAATAGGGTTGCGGTTCCAGTTACCGGGCAAATTAGCAATGTTAATTTTGGATATACTTAACCCATCTGGTATTTCAATTGCTATCATATAGTAATTGATTGGAATAATACCCAGTGGAACGTGAACCGCAACTTCGAGCACCGCTAGTGCACGCGAACATGCTGTATATAAAGCCGGCAAGCCCTTGTTGTTCCAGCGACCGCCATTCATTTCTGCGCCTCTTCCCGACAGATCATTAATATGAGCTTGTTTACAAAGTCGGTAAACTATCATGCAAAAATACCGTGTTCAATCCGGCCAAGCTCATTATATACCATCGTGATTCCGAAAGATGTATCAAGAAGATCTTTTGGCTTTATGCCTCCAAGCGCAACGCTTTTGGTGTCCATCCAGGCATAAAAGTTATCTGCAATGCCAAAAACATCTATGCCTTTTTTATAAAGCAATTCAATCACGATAATTTTTTCGGAATAAATTGGATCAAATGTTTTCCCTTCCTTTTTGTAACGCTGTATGGTACGTTCAGAAAGATGAAGATAATCGGCCCATTCCTGCAAACCCAGGTGGAGTTGGTCAGAGAGCCGGGTAAAATAATTAAATGACACACCCTCTCTAACCCTATTGGCTAAATTGAGCTCGTCGTCATCAACAACTTCATACTTTTTAACTTTGCTCATAGACTTTCGCTAATTGTCTATAAATTTACGACATTTGTCTAATATAAACAAACTTATTTCTGTAATTGTTTTACTACCATCGGCTCAAGCAAACTCATCCATATCGAGTACATTTCGCCTGAGGGATGAAGCCCGTCGGCAGCGGTCAGCGCGGGGTTTTTGACCGCAGTGCGCGATACTGGGGTAATGTCTAAGTAATTGACTCCAGCTTTTAAACTGATAGCTTTGTTGATAGCGTTAAACTGATCTATTTCAGGACCAATCACATTATCCCTCCCACCACCAAAAGGCGTAACGCCATAATCCGGAATTGATAAGACAAAAACACGGCCCGTGTTTCCATTCGCAAAGTTTATCGCTGTGTTTAAAACCTGGGCAAATTTAATACTGTAATTACTTTGATTTAGTCCCTGATATTGGTCGTTCACTCCAATGAGTAAAGTAACAAAGCTGAATTTTTTGTTGTTGATACCACTATTCGAAATAGCATCTATTAGATTGTCGGTTGTCCATCCGGTAGTAGCTATTATTGTAGGCACCTGGGTATGAAATCCGTTACTGTTTAATAAACCGGTAAGCTGATACGGAAATGACTGATACTGAGGTAAGGATTCGCCGATGGTATAAGAATCGCCTAAAGCAAGATAGTTAATGGTATCGGCAGTAGTCATTTTGGTTTTGTTAATTGTTGTACTTTTTATATCTGCCTTTTTTGTACACGCTGAAAGTGAAGTTAGCGTTATTAGTATAATTTGCAATGTTCTCATAATAGCTCCATATTGAACAATACGGAAATATAATGTTTTAAGATTTTTTTTACTTCATTAATATCGAATTCTCTTCCAAGCTCTCTTTGCATGGAGGTTACGTCCTTGTCATCGATGCCACAAGGGACGATATTTTTAAAATAATCCAGGTTAGTGTTTATGTTAAAAGCAAGGCCATGCATGGTAACCCACCTGCTGCAGCGTACACCGAGCGCACATATTTTACGGGCGCGTTCGTTATCGGCATCAAACCAAACACCGGTATAACCAGGGTATCTCCCTGCATTTAAGCCAAAGTGAGCCAGAGTTAATATCACCGCCTCTTCCAGGGTGCGTAGATAAAGGTGTATATCGGTAAAAAAATTATCGAGATCAAGAATGGGGTAACATACTATTTGTCCCGGCCCATGATAAGTAATATCACCGCCGCGATTAATAGGGTAATAAGCAGCATTTTTTTCTTTTAGGCCCTTTTCATCCAAAAGCAGATGCTCAGGTTTGCCACTTTTACCCAGTGTGTATACATGCGAGTGTTCACAAAAAATCAAGTAATTTGGAGTTTGCTGATAATCGTGATTTTCATTTCCCTCTGTTCCTGTTTGCTGGTTACGTATTTTTATTTTCAGATCAACAGTATCTGCAAATATAGCTTCCTGTTTATCCCAGGCTTCTTTATAATCAATCAGGCCCCAATCAACAAAAAATACTTGTTTGTTCTTCATCGCATCATCCCTTTACATATCCAACCATATAATCCTCATATTGAAGATATCCAACATCGTATTTAATATTTGTTTCCTCTTTATTTAAGTGTGCTGTTATATAACCGTGCCCTTCAAAGTCGAAAGGTTCCAAAGTGATATTATCGGCAAAGGATACCTCTTTTTGTCCGTAACATTTATAAACCGCCTCTTTGGCACACCAGCAAACATATAACTGTTGTATTCTGTGTTCATTACCAATAAAACCCATCTCCTCCTTTTTGATAAACTTATGAGCAATACGTTCAACTTTTTCTTTAACCTGTTCAATATCAATTCCAACAGGCTCTTTACTTATCATCACCGCCGCATAGTCAAATGAATGGCTCAGTGATATATGGTAAGGAAGGTTTACCAGGTAGGGTTTGCCGTGCGCATCAACTTTACAATCGATATACTCATCCGTGCGCAGCATCTTGCGCAGCAACACGCGCGTACCTAACCAATGAAGGCTCCGTTTGCCTGCGCTGAGTTTTTCGTAGTAGGCTTTTTCGCGCCCATTTAACTGCAACTGGCTGTATAACTCGTCAGCTTCTTCTTCAATTCGCCAAATGGCAAATTCTGTATCATCGTCAACCTGCTTTCTGTAAGCTATAGCCATAAAAGTAAAATTGCAAAAGGGATGACAAACTTATATCAAATTAACTTAAATTGTATCGATTTTTATCAATTATAAAACCAATTTTAAAATAATGTTATGCTAACCGAAAAATTTACGCCCGAGGGTGTTAAGCTTTACAATGAGCAGGGATATATTATCATAAAAGGGTTTTGTACTACACCCGAAGTTAATAAGCTATATCAAACCGCTTTGGATGACAGCGCAATGAAAAATAATGCCCTGGATCTTAACGATCAAAGCGGAAAAAAAACTCGCCTTTCATTGTGGTTTACTCCGGGTAACGACGTATTCGGCTATCTTACCCGCAGTGAAAAAATGATCAGTTCGGTAAAACAATTACTTGGGGGAGACGCTCCCGTGTGTCATTTCCACTCTAAACTGATGCAAAAAGAACCAAAGGTTGGCGGTGCGTGGGAATGGCACCAGGATTACGGCTACTGGTACAAAAACCAATTCATGTTTCCCGATGAACTAATTAGTATTATGGTAGCGCTTACCGCAGCCAATAAAGAGAATGGTTGTTTGCAGGTAATAAAGGGTTCGCACAAACTCGGGCGGGTTAATCATGGTTTTTCGGGAGAGCAGGTGGGTGCAGATATGCAAATGGTAACCAATGCTTTAAAAACAATGGAACTGGTATATGTTGAACTGGAACCCGGCGATGCCCTGATCTTCCACAGCAATCTGCTCCACAGGTCTGAGGCTAATCTTTCCAACAGTCCGCGCTGGTCACTTATTTCCTGTTATAACCTGCAATCAAACCTGGCGTATAATGAAACCTCCACCTCGTGGAAAGTCCCGGTTGATGTTGTCCCGGATAACGCTATACTGGATTGGGAAGCGGACTCATTATCAAATGCTGACTTTCTAAAAAAAGAAAACGATCCTGCACTTAAAGAAACAGGCTGGGAAAATGTTTAATTTTAAGATGTGATGATTTGAAAATTTGAAAATGAAGATGATTTCTAATATTGCATAACTTTACAACATTCCAACGTTACAACATTCAAACACTTCAACGACAAAAATATGAACATCGCGATGTTAGGTTCAGGGTTTATTGCCCGATTTTATGCTGATTCTTTACAGGCTCAGCGTGCAAAAGATAAACTGATCAGCGTCTATTCCCGAAATATCGGTAAGGCTAAAAAGTTTGCTGAAGACTATAAGCTCACTTTTTTTTCGGATAATATGGATGAAGTGGTCAGCCGGAAAGATGTGGATGTGGTAGTTATTTCGCTCCCCAATAACCTGCACGAAGCCGCAGTGGCTGCCTGCGCAAAAGCCGGCAAGCATGTTTTATGTACGAAACCACTCGGTCGTAATGCCGAGGAGGCTAAACGCATGCTTGACATGGTTGAAAAGGCCGGCATTATGGGCGGCTACCTGGAAGACCTATGCTATACTCCCAAGTTCATGAAATCAATGAAGAGTGTAAAGGACGGGAATATTGGCAAGGTGCTATGGGCAAAATCGCGCGAGGCACATCCAGGGCCTCACAGTGACTGGTTTTGGGATGATGAACAATCAGGCGGCGGGGCGATGGTAGATTTGGGTTGCCATTGTGTTGAAATTGCCCGTAATTATATTGGAAAGGATATTAAACCGCTGGAGGTGATGTGCTGGGCTGCTACACAAGTACATCCCATAGCAGCCGAAGACAGTGCCATCGGTCTTGTAAAATATGCCAACGGCGCTATTGGCCAGTTTGAAGTAAGCTGGTGTTTTCGTGGAGGAATGGACCTGCGCGATGAGGTAATGGGCACTGAAGGCACTATTTGGCTTAATAACTTTTTGCGTACGGGTTTTGAAATGTTCAGCACCGGCAAAGGCGGTTATGTGGCCGAGAAAGCCGAAAGCAACAGCGGCTGGCTATTCCCCGTGGGTGATGAAATACACGAACTGGGTTACACCAATATGTTTACCGATATGTTTAATGCCATCGAAAATAAAACTGAACCATTGGAAACATTTTACGATGGCTATATTGTAAATGCTATACTCGATGCTGCCTATGCATCGGCAAAAAGCGGGAGATGGGAAACGGTTAAAATAGAAGGCTGGCGCGGGAATGAAACAGAGACATACGCCTCAAACTTTGTATCGTACGATAAAGATCATCACCTGATTAAAAGAGAGATATTACCTAACGGCGAACACAAGCTGATACTAAAGCATAAGGTTACCGGTGAAGTAACTGTAAAGGGCGATGTACAATAGATCACTTGGGTTATCGGTCATTTATTTGTATAATAAAATTATTTAAGCCTCTGATTCTTAGTTTTATATTTTATAGTAATTAGTTATGAATTTGCTTGAGCCTTATAGCTTCTTTTTTGAGTTACCATTATATACTAAAATAAAAATTGACGACTCAAATTTGAAGGATTTAATGAGTTTGTTTAACACTAACAACAACATTGATGGTTATAATCCATCGTTAAAACAACAAACAACTTTTAGAGTAACTCGATTACCCAGACAACATGCTACAAATCGTGAATTTAGACAATTTGAAGGAGCTAATGAATTAGAAATAACTTGTGTTAGAAATGGGCTTAAAATAATTTATTACGTATTTCTCGGCTATAATTATAATAAAGAAGATGATAAGGATTATTACTTTATGAAAATAGGTCAATATCCTTCAGTTGCTGATTTACATATAAGTAAAATCAGAGAATATAACAATGTCTTACCTAAAGATAAATTAAAGGAATTTACAAAAGCAGTAGGGTTAGCGGCAAATGGAATAGGCATAGGGTCTTTTGTTTACTTACGCCGAATATTTGAAGGCTTAATAGAAGAGGCACACATATTGGCCAAAAATGAAAATAATTGGAATGAGGATCAATACGCAAAAAGCAGAATGTCCGAAAAAATTGATCAATTGGATAGTTATCTGCCAGAATTTCTAGTCGAGAACAAAAATTTATATTCAATCTTAAGCAAAGGCATACATGAGTTAGAAGAAAACGAATGCCTTCAATATTTTGATGCAATTAAGGTGGGTATAGAATTAATATTAGACGAAAAAATTGAGGTTTTCAATAAAAAAAGAAAACTTGAAGAAGCCACAAAGAGAATTAACCTTATTGGGCAACAGATAACTAAAAAATAATTTCAAAGACTTAACATTGCGTAGATGATTACAGTTAGCCAAAATTTGAATACACAAAGTATAATTAAGTTTAATCAATCTTTGGAACAAAGTATACAGCATGAGATTAATGAGGCTTATCCTCTACATTGGGAAGAAGATTATATAACCAGGCGGTTGCTTACTGTGTTAGCTGGGCTTAATAATAGTCAAATTGAAGTACTTAATTCTTTAACCAATGTTTTTATTAAACCATTTAAATTAAAAGGCGTTAATGAACACAAATTTGGTGACATTGCCATCTTAGTTGAAATTGAATATAAGGACGGAGACAAACTCAAGGGGGTTGCCTTTTTAGAAGCTAAAAGAAAATTCAGAGATTCAAGCGAATATGATTCTTTAGATTTTGAACAACTGAAAAGAATTTATTCCAATGCGCCAAATTCGAGATTATTGTTGTATAACTACAATGCAATGTCTGCAATTACTCCGACTGGGCTTGATACAAAACATGGCAGCAGCGGAATGCTACCTCAAATGCCTGTTACCCATACAACTGTTCTCAATTTAAATGCTGCAATTCAATTTAATATTAAAAGCGAACATCTTCACAAGGTCTCAATACCGTTTTCGTACCAATTTACATATAGATATTTATATGGTTTGGATTTAGAATTTGATGAAGAAAAAATAAAAGCTGCTCAAGGATTTTTAGCTGACAAAATTGGACTGTCGAATTTTGTCGTATTAATAAGCATTAAACCAGGAAAAAAAAATGAAAAAGAGGTTTCACAATTATTTTCACCGCAAATCAATAGAGAATTGTATGCTGAGAT